>CAYFXP010000213.1:0-3961 GCA_964346935.1 uncultured Syntrophobacterales bacterium | reverse complement strand
TACAGACCAGCAGCCACCAGATCGTGAAGCCTCAGCATCCCAACTGGCCTACCCTTTTCGTCCAATATTGGGAGCACCGTAATTGGTTTAGGCCGTCCTTGCATTAAGCATAGTGCAGGGTATGCCTTTTCATCATACCGGACCCACACGGGATTTGGATTCATGATCTCGCTGATCGACATCGTAAAGGGGTTACTGCCGGACTGAAGACAGAGACGTATGTCATAATCCGTAACAAGTCCGATTAGTTTTCCACCCTCGTCGGTCACGCTCACAGCTCCTGCTTGCTTCTCGGTTATAGTCACCAGAAGTTCCTGCACACTTGCTGTCACTGAGATGACAGGATTCTTCTCGCCACCGAGCATGACGTCAGAGACTCTCAACAAAAAGCGCTTACCGATACGACCACCCGGGTGGAGTAAGGCGAACTCATCTATGCCAAATTTGCGCATCTTCATGAGAGTAATAGCCAACGCATCGCCCAGCACGAGACAGACGGTGGTGCTACAGGTGGGAGCCAAATTGAGCGGACAAGCCTCTTCCGCATTACCGGTGTAAAGAACGACATCGGAAATCTTGGCCATAGTTGATTTCGGATTGGATGTAATGGCAATGATCTTGGTAGCGAATCTATGGGCAACACTCACCATTTCGTTGACTTCCATACTCTCTCCACTCTTGCTAATCACAAGCAACACATCATCAGCCGAGACCATTCCCAGGTCCCCGTGTAAGGCCTCGGTTGGGTGCAGAAAAAGACTGGAAGTCCCCGTACTGGCCATAGTAGAAGCTATTTTCCGAGCGATCATGCCGCTTTTCCCTATACCAGACACGATAACCTTCCCACGGCACGAATACAATAACTGAACGGCATTCTGGTAATCCTCATTAACAAGCTCGGCAAGCTCTTCAAGGGCATCCATTTCCCGCGTAATGACTTGCTTTATTTCAGAGATACAGTCCATAGTCTCCTTCCTTAGCTATTATGTAGAAACTTCTCTCCGATCATGGCCTTGAGCCTTGAATAGTGGTGGATATTGTACGAAAGAAACGTCATGGAGAGTTTGGTTTTTTCCAAAAACCCTTTGGGTGTGAGATAGTAGCCGATCCTCCTCGGGCAGATCTTCCTCAATCCGATCAACCCCCGCTGGGCCATCCGTTTGAGGCATGCGTTGGTCACTCCTAAGGCGATGTTGAACTTCCGGAGAGTTCCCTTTGTGAAGTGGCAGGGTTTCACTCCAGCTCCTCCAGGAATTGAAGATCCCTCATGTCTTCTAATGGTTTGAATAAGCCTCCTTCTTGTTTAGCTAAATTCCCCTCTCACGAACGCCTTAACTATCCCTTCAATTTCTTGTAGATTTCCTGAATCCCTATGAAGGGGCTTCCATCCCTTATGACCTCGTACTGAAAAACAAGGGGGAAGGAATTGAGGATTTTTATATCCACCTCACACCCGAATCGATTTCGTTGAACCTAGAAAGGATAAGTTCACTCCATGCCCTCCTTTAACAGCTCTTTTACTCTGTCCAAGACGAATAAGGCATCGCAATGGGCTTCTTTGGCCTCCCCCTCCCCATAACTTCTCTCCCCATAGAAAGCAGGGGCCCTGTTCTCGCTAAGCCGAGTGGATATGTGAATGATCTTTTCCAATATCTCACTTTCCATCGTACCGACTTTTCTCTGCACAACGTCAGCAAATACTTTCCCCACATCGTGGATCTTCGGATATTCAATCCCCAATATAGTAAGCGCCCCCTTTAACACGAGCTCCACTGCCTCCTGGGCACGCCTCACCACCATGTCAAAGTCCTTGTCTTTTACTGCCCCTTCAAGGTCCCTCTTGATGACCCGCTCAGCCCTCAGAATGAGCACCTTTCCCTTCTCTCTATTGTTCACAGGGTGAATACCTCACCGGGTTTGAGATCGGGCTTTAGATCCCAATACCATGTCCCATCCTCGAGCCATACCCTCTCTGAACGAAGCTCCCTAAGGCGTTCCTTTATCAACTTGAGTCTCTGGGCAAAAAAATTATCCCGATCATACAGTATCTTTGCGTCTTCCACCATATCTAGATAGATGTATCGATTCTCATATGCCTCCTCCCTGGATAAAATGATGTGGCTTAAGAAAGGCTCTATTCCCAACCTCTGCCTCATTCTTTTGTACACTTCTTCCCTCTCAAGATCGGATTGAACACCTAAAACCTGGTCCAAACGGCGATGGTAGTTGTTAGGTGGATCCCTCAGGATCAACAAGAGGTCAATATCACTATCTACCCTCGCGTCTCCTCTGGCCACAGAGCCATAAAGAACCAAAGAGACAAATGAATCGCCAAAGGTTTCTTTTAACAGCTCAAGAAATCTCTCCAAAATTGCCTTGTAAAACTCAAATCCAAAGCCCATTTGCTATTTCATCTCCTTGATGTGTCCGTAATAACCATTCCTCTCATAAAATCTCCAAAACGGCAAGGATCCAAAAGGGCGGCGAGGGTTCCCAATAGTTATCTTTATCGACCCTATCCCTTTTTCTCTTGAAAAACTCAGCCCCGCTCATAGAAATCCTTGATTTGGTCGATCACGTACCCCTGCTGCTCTTGCGATAACTCCGGGTAGATGGGAAGAGCCAGCGTCTCCTCTGCAGCCTTCTCTGAATCGGGTAGATCGCCCTTTTTATATTCGAGATATTCGAAACATTCTTGGAGATGCAGAGGGATTGGGTAGTACACCTCCGTCCCCACCCCCCTCGCGCTGAGAAATTCCCGAAGCTTATCCCGATGGGATACCCGAATCACATACTGGTTGAATATGTGTCTGTTCCCGCCCTTGACGATGGGAACTTGAACATGTTCCGCAAGCCCCGCCTCCTTAAAGAGCCGATCGTACCTTTCGGCATTTCTTCGGCGCGCCTCCGTCCATCCCTCCAGGTAGAGTACCTTCACCCCGAGGATTGCAGCCTGAAGTTCGTCCAACCTGAAATTGCCCCCGATGAGGTGGTGATGGTATTTAGGCCGACTACCATGCACCCTGAGGACCTTTATCTTCTCCGCCATCGCCTCGTCGTCAGTCACCACCATCCCGGCATCCCCGAATCCCCCCAGATTCTTCGTGGGAAAGAAGGAGAAGCACCCAAGCCTTCCCATGCTCCCTGCTTTACGGGCCGTCCTCGTCCCCTCTTCGTTTTGCCGGGGTCCTCCCCCCCATTGGTCACCCTTGTCCCTGCCTTCCCCTCCCTTCACTCCCAGCCTCTTGGAGTAGTATATCGCCCCGATTGCCTGAGCGGCATCCTCGACGATATCGAGCCGACCTTTCTGGGCCGTCTCGATGATTGGGTCCATATCGGCACATTGTCCATAGAGGTGAACTGGAATAACCGACGCTATAGTACAACCCGTCCTCCTGTGCACCGGCCTCCCGGTGGCCTGGTCCACATCGCATCCTTCCTCCCGGAGTTCCCGGAGTTTTTCGGGGTCCAGGTTATAGGTGGTGGGATCGATATCGACGAATACCGGTTTCGCGCCCACCCGAGCGATTACACCCGCAGTTGCGAAAAAGGTGAAAGGGCTCGTGATGACGCCATTGCCTTGTCCGATGTCCAGGGCCATCAGGGAGACCAGAAGGGCATCAGTCCCCGACGAAACGCCGATGGCATGGCTGACCTCGGTGTAGGCGCCAATCTGTTCCTCTAATGTCCCGACGTTGGGCCCGAGGATGAACTGCTGGCTTTCGAAGACCCCTTCAACGGCCCCTTGAATCTCCTCCTTCATCTCCCCGTCCTGCGCCTTCAGATCAACGAGTATACTCTCCATTCCCGTTACCCCTTCCTTTAAAGAGATGATACGATCCCTCCATCCTTCTGAAATTTTAATCCACAACGGCTGCACGTAGCACTGAGGCCATCGAATTCCAACCGAACTCCGCATTGACAGGCATGGCCGATAACCTTGGCTGGGTTTCCGGTCACT
>CAYFXP010000212.1:0-4813 GCA_964346935.1 uncultured Syntrophobacterales bacterium | reverse complement strand
GAGCGGACCGTCCACGGCCATCAACTGGGGAACGGTACTCTCGAGCCCAACCCCAAAAGGGCCAGGTTACCGAGGACTATCCCAGCAAATAGCTCTCCAAGACAACGGGAAAACGGAGCTCTCGCGCAACAAGACCGTCAAGCTTGGCTGCCGTTAAGATCAAGGAGAGCTTAAACAATAACTGGGAATGAGTGTGGTATAGAAAAAAATCGAAAGAATTCTTTTGGGGACGGAAACAATATTAGGATAAGAGGGGGTTGGCTTTCAAGCGATAAACGTACGTAATGCAAAAGGGCGAAAGACTGTAAAGACAAAGAATAGACACGGCGGGGAGAAAATGTTATTTTGATAAAAATACCAAATCATCGCCCTACCCCAATGCAGAGAGATCATGATCCACAAGAAGGCATGGGTTAACGGAATAATCTTTCTCATTGCCCTTTCCCCCGGGTGCGCCAGGACTCCGAGGTTCTCCCTCGAAAATCCCTATAGGGCGTTGGAAGGAGCAACGGTTGGCGAAATAGTCCACGTACCCACTGGAATCAAGCTAACTAAGGCCCAATTACTCGACGTTATCGGGGGCTCACGAGTTATTTATGTCGGCGAAACCCACGATAATGTATGTGCCCATCAAGTCCAGCTGGAGATTATCAAGGGACTGGCTGAGCGCTTCCCCGGCAAGGTGGCGGTGGGGATGGAGGCCTTTCAAAGGCCGTATCAGGAGGCCATGGACCAGTGGTCCAGGGGTGAATTGAGCGAACGGGAGTTCCTCAAGCAGAGCCGATGGTACTCAAACTGGGGTATGGATTACGGTTACTACAGAACTATTCTCGAGTATATCCGGGAAAGCCGCATTCCCCTCTTGGCGTTGAATGCCTCCACAGAACTGGCGAAAGAGGTGAGAAAGCATGGACTCGACGGCCTGTCCAAGGATTGGCAAAACAGACTTCCTGATATGGACTTGTCAGATCCCCATCACCGAAGATTGGTGGAGGCCTTTTATCAGGGTCATCCGCCGACCTCGGCTAGATCCTTCCAGGCGTTCTATCAGGTGCACGTGCTCTGGGATGAGACGATGGCCGAAACGGCAGCCAATTATTTGGCTACTGGAGGTGGAAGCGACAAGAGGCTCGTCGTCTTGGCGGGCGGAAATCACGTCCGATACGGGTTCGGAATACCGCGAAGGGCCTTTCATCGACTCCCAGCTGCATATACCATTGTGTTGCCCATGGAGGTCACCATCCCGCAGGATAAGAAAGATCGTCTCATGGACGTGAACCTCCCCGACATTCCCCTGGCCCCGGCCCATTTCTACTGGATGGTCGCCTACGAGGATTTGAAGGGGAAAAGAGTCCGCTTGGGCGTGATGTTTGAGGAATCCAACCGGAATCTGGAAGTGACCAAGGTCGTGGAGGGATCCCTCGCAGCCGAGGCAGGGATCCAACCGGGGGATATCTTGGTCTCATTGGACGGGGAAGCCCTCCGTGAATCCCTTGATCTCTTATACCTCCTCAGCCGGAAAAGCCCGGGGGACATGGGAAGGTTTCTCATTCAAAGGGGAGATAGGTCCCTGGAAATGACGCTCCGGTTCAAGACATCCCAGTGACGACCGCCAAGGCCCTCTGTCAACCTCCCCTTCCCTTCAGGGGCATGGTTAATAGGAAAACTTGGGCGTCACATAGAATCCGCAATAGGCGATATTCGGTATCGCAGCCTTCACTTGAGACTCCAAATTTGAAGCAATCGCCTCAAATTCGGCCTCGGGGACCTCTTCCGCCACATCGATATCGGCCAGGATGATGATCCTCTCGGGGGATTCGGCCACAACGCGAAAATCATGATAACCAGTTATGCGGGGGGATTTCTCCACGATCGTCCTGAATTGAGCCTCAACTTCCTGCACACCCGGGGTCTTTTCCATGAGGGGATCCGTATGGCATACCGCTTCGCCCCCGTATTTCTCCCGGAGTCTGGCCTCGCATCGCTCCGCTATCTCATGCATATTGGCCGCACCGAATTTCTCGGGCACTTCAACATGAGCGGAGATCAAGTACATCGATCCATAGTCGTGGAGGATGATCTCGTGGACGTCCTCGATCCCATCCACCGATTTCGCGGTTTCCCGGATCCTCTGGATCACATCCCTGCTTGGCGCCTTTCCCAGGAGGGGCACTATCGCCTCCCGACCATGGTTAAAACCCAGATACAATATCCATGCCGATACGAGGACACCAATGTAACCGTCCAGATCGGGACGGTGATAATAGTGTCCAGCCACCAAACCCCCTATCACTGTGAGGGTGATCACCGCCTCAATTCGATGGTGGAAAGCATTGGTCAGAATGGCATGGGATGAAACCCGTTTTCCGAGGTAGCGAACGAACTGCCCAACCCACTCCTTCACGATAATGGTGGCAAGGAGTATCCACGGCAACGCAGACCAATAGTGGACATCATGGGGCTCGAGGACCTGATGGACCGACCGCTCGCCGATCTGTATCCCGGACACAAAGAGAAACACCGACATAATGAGGGGGGCAACATGCTCCATCCGACCATGTCCGAAGGGTGTTTTGGCCGTGGCAGGCCGGGACGTCACCCAGAAACTGATTACCAGAATAAGGGAATTGGCAAGGTGAGAGAGGAGATGGAAGGCATCGGCCACGACCGATATCGATCCGGCCATCAACCCGAGGATGATCTTTAGGACAAACAAGGAGAGCGTGGTGAAGATGGAAACCCACCCTGCGAGCAAGCCATACCGAATCCGGACCCTCTTATTGTCCGTATCGTCGAAACCGTCGATGAACCAGGTCCCGAGAGCCCGATTAGTTGCTTCAAGGATTTTCACTTCAATCTCTCCTCCCACGGTGCACAACGCCTGATACCATTGAGAAATTAATCATTTTTGGATGATCCATGTCAACGGAAGGCCAGCAAAATACTCACCTTATTTCGAGAAAATGGAGTTTAAACATTTGGTTTTACAAGCTTTTCATTATCATAGAATGTCTTCCTTGTGCCTTTGTATCAATGCTCCTGGGCTTTCGGAATCCCTGGGTATACCTCCCTATTCGCGCCCGCCTTCCAAGGGCTATCGGTTTTGATATCCACTCCGGTTGACGGGGGAAACAACTGATGTAGTGTTCTCCTCTAATCTCCAAGAACCACGAGGGCCAGGATAATCTGCGCCCAATTTGCCATAGCCGCCGGCATCATAATAGTCTCCAGGTATAAGTTGTCCCACTATAGAGACCGAATCGCAAAGAGTACCGGGCTCGGCCGAACCTTTCTGGGAATCATCCTATTCTCCACGGTCACCTCCCTCCCGGAGTTGCCCGTCTGCGTCACCTATACCTCGGTTGTCCAAGCGCCGCATTTGGCAATCGGCAACGTCTTCGGGAGCAATATCTTTAACCTCGCCATCATTCCCGTGGCAGATATCTTTTTGGTGAAAGGGCCTATATTGGCCAACGCCTCACAGAATCACATTCTAACGGCTGTGCTCGGGATTGTTATGACTAATATCGTAATCAGGGATCTCATCTATGGGGCCAAGGAAGTCCGGTGGAGAGGTGGTTGGGGATCCATTTCGATAATAAACCTCTATTTCCTGGGGAGCATAACCCTCTTCACGTTCGGGATACGATGACGAGAACCATGTGAGGGGGGAAATCCTTAACCTCGCATTAAAGTGCTCTGACGAGGATTTGACCAGAGAATCAGGTGTACCTCGTTTCAACGCATTCGGACGATGCTGACACTCCGCAGACTTGGATTCCCTAATTTCAATGCATTCTGATTAATTCAAACACGAATCAATTGAATCGGCAGGGGTCATCGATTAGCAGTTTCATCTTGTATTCTTAAGCATAAGTGGGTTGAGGAACCAAAGAGAGGACTGGAATAAAAGAGGAGAGTAGTAAAATCTTCAGCGGTAAAGGCGGATGAAGAGGTAAGCGATATAAGCCAATAGGATGAATATCCCACCGATTACCCACTTCTGGTAGCGTTCCAAATAACGGGTATGCAAATAATCGGACAATTTCCTATGCTCGGAATTCAATGTGGGGGTAAAACGCAACCTTGCCTGAACCTTATTCCCAAACTCCTTGATAGCAAGTATCGTTCCCCTGCGCTGTATTCTGGTGCCATTTATGAGAATGGCCAAATCCATGGTCTCACCAATTTGTAAATCAAAATTGGCCACCAGTTTCAATCCGCCCAGACTGATATTGAGAGTTCGCATGGTCATCTGACTTCCGTAGCGAGAGCAAATGACCGGCGCCGTTAGGGTAAAACGAGGGAATTTACACTTTTCATGCATGTCTGTGTGAATCCACGTATGCACAATATTATTTAACAATGCTAATGAGATTAAATAGGGCAAACACGGTATTTAATAGGGAGGAATACTGTATTTTGAGTTTGGCTTGAATGATACACTGATTCGGTCGATTCAGATCTGTGAGTCATGCACTAGCAGTAAGCTTTGATATGGTGAAACCTACACCTTGCGGTGTTTCCTGGTAATCGATAACCTTCTCCTCTAGCACTGGGGCTAAAAGAGGCCCAATAAGCAATACCTTTCTACCCTCTTCGCTTTCCACTACTTGATCGGTTTCTTTTTCTTTGTCCAAAACAAACCCTAACTGTTCTGGATTTAAAGGGGAAGAAATAATCCTCATGGCTTCTTGTGTGTCCGTTGTCCGCCCTTGTACGAGTTCTTTAAGTTTTTCCTTTGCCTTTGTAGTTACTGTTACCACATTCCCTCCTCCCTGCATTAGGCTTCTATCATCCTCAGATTCATTGC
>CAYFXP010000211.1:0-3414 GCA_964346935.1 uncultured Syntrophobacterales bacterium | reverse complement strand
TCACCCTCCCAGGTGAAAGCGTTGATCGCGTCCCTGAAGTCGGCCTCGGCCAGGCCTCTGCTGGCCGCCATTGATCAGGAAGGTGGCATCATCGCTCGATTGAAAGAACGGCACGGTTTCCCGCCTACGGTATCCCACCAACGCCTGGGTGAGCTCAACGACCTAGAGACGACTCATAAGCAAGCTGCTCTCGTAGCCAAGACATTGGCGGGTCTCGGAATCAACCTTAACCTGGCTCCGGTGGTAGACCTCTGCATCAATCCCGACAATCCCATCATCACCCGATACGAGCGCTGTTTCTCGGCCGATCCCCTGGTCGTGACCCATCACGCCCTGCAGTTTATCCGGGCTCACCACGGGCAGGGGGTGCTGTGTGCCCTCAAGCACTTTCCCGGTCACGGCAGTTCGACGGCGGATTCGCATCTTGGGCTTGCGGACGTTACCAACACCTGGTCTCCGGTCGAACTGGAGCCTTATGTTCGCATCATCGAGGCGGGGCAGGCCGATGCAATTATGACAGCCCATGTATTCATTGCCAACCTGGACAACCAGTACCCCGCTACTCTCTCCCGGACCACTATCACAGGCATCCTGCGAGAGGAGTTGAACTACGATGGTGTGGTCATCTCGGATGATTTGCAAATGGGGGCGATTACTAGCCATTACGGTTTTGAGATGGCCATTCGGAAAGCTATCGAGGCGGGCGTGGACATCCTGGTCTTCGCCAACAACTCGGTATACGAGGAAGACGTTGCCCGGCGTGCCATCCAGGTCATCAGGGAATTGGTTAAGGCGGGCACCATCAGCGAAGAGCGCATAGACGAGTCGTATCGGCGAATTCAGCGACTCAAGAGCAGGCTCCGCTGAGTTCGATCATTAATAAAGCATAGGAGCCTTACGAATGATCAGTCGAATATGGCGTGGTTGGACAAGTCGCGAAAACGCGGATGCCTATGAAGAGTTACTGCGCACTGAGATATTTGTCGGCATCGCCCAGCGATCAATCGAGGGTTACCGCGGCATACACTTGCTGCGTCGCGACATGGATGATGGCGTTGAGTTCGTGACGATAATGTGGTTTGATTCGCTCGATGCCGTGCGAGCATTTGCGGGCGAAGATTATGAAGTTGCCGTCGTCCCCCCCAAGGCGAGGCAGCTCTTGTCGAAATTTGACGGTCGGTCCGCCCACTACCAGGTTATCGAAACACCAGGTTAAGACGGGGCGCGTCGTTCGGCTCTAGGCGGGGCTTTCAATCACCTCTCCAATGGCTTCTGCAAGACCACCAATGGAAGTTGAAATAAAGCGGGCATCGAGATGCTGCAATGCGGATGGGACCTTGAGCCCGGCCCCCGTTATGAGGAGAACTATCGAGTCCTCCGGCTTCAAGTATCCATTGCCGATCAGCTTCTTAGCGGCCGCCAGAGGGGCACACGCCGCCGGCTGCCCAAAGATTCCCTCCTGGGCCAGTAGGCCCTGGGCTTCGAGGACCTCCTCATCGCTGACAGTCAGCGCCAATCCCCCGTTTTGCCTCAGCTTTCTCAGGACCTGGTTGCCGCTGGGGGGATAGGGATTCTCCATTCCATGCGCGATGGTCCTGGGGTCGCGGATTCTCTCCACCTTTTCCCTCCCCCTCTTGAACGCCTCGGAAATGGGAGCACATCCCTCTGCCTGAACGGCGATGAACTTCGGAACGGTATTGATGAGCCCTGCGGATTCGAATTCCTCAAACCCCTTGAGGACCCCCCGAAAATTTCCTCCCGAGCTTACCGGTATGATCACGTAATCCGGGACTTGAAAATGCATCTGCTCGCAGATCTCAAAGGCGATGGTCTTGGATCCCTCCACACGGAAAGGCGCATCCGAATTGATGAAATAGATCCCGTACCTCTCGCCGGCCCGCAGGCTCCCATCGTAGAGCTCGTGGTAACCGCCCTCGACCCTTACCAAATGGGGACCATAGACGGCGATGGGTTTTATCTTCTCCGGGGGTATGCCGGCAGAAACCAGGATGAATGTTGGAAGGCCAGCCCTTGCCCCATAGGCTGCGACCGAGGCGGCCATATTGCCCGTGGAGACCGTTCCGATGCGTTCATATCCCAGGGAGATGGCATACTGGATCCCGCAGAAGGTCCCCCGATCCTTGAAGGACCATGTGGGGTTTTGCGTCTCATCCTTGAAATAGAGGCCATCGAGGCCCCATTGCTCCCCGACAACCGAGGATCGGATCAAGGGGGTCCCCCCTTCTCCCAGGCTCATGTCCTCCGATACCGCACCGAAGGGGTAAAAGGCCCTGAATCTCCTCAAAATGGAGCCCTCGCCTTGTATTTCGGGTTTCAAGACCCCATAGACGGCCTCCAGGGGCTCACCGCATTCATGGCACCTCAACCGCGGCTCACGGAACAGGTATCTCTTCCCGCATTGGGTACATTTGAGCTGGCACTCCATACCCACCCTCACTTGGGGTTGGGGATGAGACAGATAAATTCCATCCTCTCTTCGGAAGGGTTCTTCAACTGATGTTCCTCGCCGGGCGGGATAAATATCACATCCCCTTTGGAACAAGGAACCTCCTTACCCCCTTGGACCAATGATCCCCTTCCCTCCAAGATGAACACCTCGTGCTCCCACGGGTGTTTATGGTGAGGAGAGTAACCACCCGGTTCGACTTCGAATACCCTCATGGAGAAATTATCCGCCCCATCCTTATCGGTGATGACCCACCTGACGGTAATCCCCGAGGCTCCCTCTTCACCTACCGGGTCAGGCGGAACTTCCCTGTAATGCACCATCTTCATCTTTCCACTCCCTCTCGCTGGATGAATTCAAGGCTTCTCCTCTATGCCCAGCGAACCTTCAATCCTCTGGATCTCCTTTTTGGCATCATCAATTCGCCTCAGTCCCTCTCGGCTCCACCGTCGGCTCTCCTCGAGCCTTTCCTCCATGCTCTCGATTTGGGCTCTTACGGCCTGTGTCGAAGGGCCTCCCCTTGAGGCCTTCCTCGATACGATCTTAGCCGGATCCTGTGCCTCCAGGAGCTCTTTCTCCGACATCTCAAGATCGAGCTTCGTCTCCTTCAGGGCTCGACGAAATCCCTCAAGGGTCACCATATCGGCCCCCTTGTCCTCCGAGTATTTCACCGCTTTCTCCATAAGGACTTTTGCCTGCCTGAAGGGAACCTTAGACCTCTGCACGAGTTCCTCCAGGAGGGCCGTCGCACCGGCAAATCCCTCGCGGCAATGGCGGAACATTGCCTCGCGATTCACCTGGAGTAGCTCAATTACCTCCCTCATCACCCCCAGGGCCGGCTTGCACTCCCGAACCATGTCCATGATCAGGTACTTCGTCCATTGAGAATCGCGGTTGTATCCGATAAAGGATGATTTGCCCAGGGATAGCAACCCCGTCAAGATTCC
>CAYFXP010000210.1:0-13328 GCA_964346935.1 uncultured Syntrophobacterales bacterium | reverse complement strand
ACCCTCTTCTTGCCGTCCTGAAATTCGACACGGACAAAGCACAAGCCGCCTGGAACCTCTGATCTCCACTCTTCGACCACTCTACCCAGGCCCCAAGAGGTGAACCGCCTGTGAAAAACCTTATCTCCCACCTGAAGATACGTTTGGGCGCTTCGCATATCTGCCTTCCCTCATGGCCATCGGCTTCACGGGTTCACGGATGGACTTGCCGTATCGGCGCATCCTAGATCGCGTTCGATCCTTCTCCTTCCTTTTCCACCTTCGGTGGATCCAAAACCACTGATCCGGAAACCTCCTGATGATTGATTCCAGGACTTTGGTATGACGCTGAGTATTAATCCAGACATCCTCGGCCTTGTTACCGGTAACTTTCAGCTCTACTGGGGGTTCAGCCACAATTCGATGCTTCCCCCCCTTCAGCCTGATGCTGTACACTGGAATGACAACCGCCCCAGTTTTAAGGGCAAAGAATGCCGAAGCCGGGGTTGTTGACGCATTTTGCCCAAAGAAATCAACCCCGACCCCTTCTGCTCTCTTCTCCCTTTGATCTATGAGAATACCCACCATCTTGTTCCGCCGAAGGGCCGACACTACTTGGCGAGCTGCCCTTTTCGTACTCAGCACGTGCAACCCCGAGGATCTCCTTACATCTCCTATGAAGCGATCTAACCACCTGTTCTTCTTCAAGGGCCGGGCAAGCGCTATGAGGTTGTTCCCCAAAACCCTCGCCATACACCCCAGCAACTCCCAGTTACCGATGTGACCGAGGAGGAAGATAATCCCCTTCCCCTGTCTCAAAGCCGCCTCAAGATGCGATCGTCCCTCAATTTCCACCTTTGCCAGCAACTTCTCCTCGTTTAACCCGGGAACCCGTAGGAATTCAACGAAGTTCATCCCCAGATTTTCGAAAGTGCGGAGAGCGATCCTCCTGATTTCATTCTTGCTCTTTTCTCTCCCGAATGCAAGTTCCAGGTTTTTGATGGCTACCCGGCGGTGTTCGAAATCGATGACGTAGGCCAGGCGCCCCAGCTGTTTTCCAACCCCAAGGGCAAACCCTTCGGGAAACAGATTGATGATAACGCTGAAACCTCGAACGATTGCATATATCAAGAATTGCGCCAATTATCCCAACGCCTCAGGTTTAATCTTCTTCATACGGAAGTGCTTCATCGATCAACATCACGGGAATATCGTCTCGAATGGGATAAACGAGCCTGCAATTCTTGCAAATCAACCCATCTCGTTTTCCGGCCATGACAATATCGCCCTTGCACTTCGGACAGACCAAAATTTCCAACAGTTCCTTATCAATCACCATAACGCCCCTCTCCCCTATTTTGATGCCTCTTGGGCGATAATCCACCGCACGGCATCGTACAAATCTTGGGCGATGAAATCGGGTCCCTTCTTCCACTGGCCATTGCGATACGCCAACTCGCCTTTCCCGTATCCCGTCAACACTAAAATCCCCTTTGCCCCTATCATGTGTCCGAACTCCACATCGCTGATCCGATCCCCAACCATATACGACCGCGTGGGATCGATGTTCAGTTCACTGCAAGCCCTCTCAATCATTCCCGTGGCCGGCTTTCGGCAATGACAGGGTTTTCGATATTCAGGCGGGCCGAAGTCCGGGTGATGAGGACAATAATAAACCCCGTCAACATACGCCCTATCAGCCCTCAGAAGGTCCTCCATCTTGCGATGGACCTCTCCCACCAATGATTCGGGAAACATCCCTCTCGCGACCCCCGACTGGTTGGTCACCACAACCGCCCTTAAACCATTAGTATTAATCAACCTTATGGCCTCGGACGTCCTCGGTAGCAAGGTAAACCGTTCAACATGGTTAATATAGCCCATTTCCTCGTTGATGGTTCCATCTCGATCGAGAAATATAGCCCTATTGGAGCACGCCATACAACAGACCCTCTGGCCCTGAAATTGATTTATTACTACTCGCGTTTATGGGGGGTTGTCAAGAAATTTTCCGGAGATGCCCACAAACTCGCTCCTCGGCGCTCAGAGATATTTTTTCGACCATTCTGAAGCTCGCTTCACTCCAGCTAGAATGTTGGAATAATGGAATGATGGGTTGATAGGAAGGAAAAAAAATAAATCCCCTCTTTCCGCTTTTTATACGCACCACTCCACTATTCCAACACTCCATCATTCCACCTGGATAGAACAAATCGAATGTGACAAAAAACCCTATGATTTCAACTCCCTGTAGAAATTCCGAGATGTTTAATTCGCGCTCAGAGCTCGTTCTCGGAGTTACTCTGAAATCTTTTCAAGATAGGTCCGTCTCGGAATGGAGGAGGCTGAGAAGGATATGGGGTTGGAGGCGGGATCAATGCCGATCATCATAGTAGCGAAGCTCAAAACCAGCCTCCGGCCTATACCTCAGGTAGGAGAAAAAGGTGATCCAATCACCCACGTTGAAATAAACCCTCTCCCTCCCATTAACCTTTTCCAAAACCTGCTCGGGGTAATGGGAGTGGCCAAGTATTACGACATCAATCCCCTCTCGAAATTTATTCTTGGCGAAGGTCTTGAATAGGGGGATATCGCCCGGTGCTCGGTAGTGGCTCTTTCGCCGGCTTCTGGAGCTCAGCCATTTTGCCACCTTCATAGATAGCTCCGGACCCGCCCACCGCATCACTGCATAGCTGAACCGGTTTTTCAATGCCCTTCGAAAAAGGCGGTACTCATAGTCCCGGGAGTTCACCCGATCACCGTGCGCGACGTATATCCTCTTCCCGCCCAGGGTTTCCTCCATTTCTTCGGCGTAAATCTCCGCCCCTAATTTTCCCTTGAAGAACGGCCCTAGGCAGAAGTCGTGGTTTCCCTCGATGTACTTAATCCTCACTCCCCGATGGCTTAGGGACTTCAACTGTTCTAAAATAGGCACGTATTCCTGATAGATATATCCCTCGAAGCCAAACCAAAACTCGAACAGATCCCCCAGCAGGACGAGGGTGGCCAAGTCCTCCTCTTCCCTTTCCAAGAACCGGATGAGCCTATCCTGGTTTTCCCGGTTTTCCTCCGTTAAATGGGCATCGGATAGAAAAATCCAGTCTTTCCCGTCATCCTTAGTAAGGCCGTCCTTGCCCGCCATTTCCCTTCTACCTTCCCACACCGCAGTACGTAAAACCGGCCTCGTTCATCTTTGCGGGGTCATAAACGTTGCGCAGGTCCACGAATATCGGAATGTTCATGGATTTCCTGATCCGACCAAGATCTAACCTCCTGAATTGGTTCCATTCCGTGGCCAAGACAAGGGCATCGCACCCCTCGGCCACCCCGTACGGGTCAGAACAGTAGTGAACATTCCGCAACACAGCTTTCGCCTCATCGATGGCCGCAGGATCATAGGCCCTGATCTTTGCCCCCTCTCCTTGAAGCCTCTGGATAATAATGACGGATGAAGACTCCCTGATATCGCTGGTATTGGGCTTAAAGGATAGCCCTAATACACCAATGGTCTTCCCCCTTAGCTCCCCGACCATCTCCCTGATCTTCTCCACCATCCTCAACCGTTGCGCTTCGTTGGCCTTTATCACCGAATCTACCAGCTTCAGCTCACACCCCCGTTGACGCCCCATATTCAAAAGCCCTAAGGTATCCTTGGGAAAACAAGAACCACCAAATCCCGGGCCTGGGTGGAGGAACTTCTTGCCGATGCGCCCGTCTAGGCCCATGGCCCTTGCCACGACATGGACATCAGCCCCCACCTTCTCGCAGAGATGAGCCATCTCGTTGATAAAGGTTATCTTCGTTGCCAAAAAGGCATTGGCGGCATACTTGATCATCTCCGCCGTCTCCAGGTTCGTAGTGACGAAGGGGGTTTCATTCAGGTACAGGACCGAGTAAATATCCCTCATGATGGCAATTGCCTGTTCGCTTTCGGCCCCAAGGGTCACCCTGTCCGGGCGCATGAAGTCCTCTATGGCCGATCCTTCCCTCTGAAACTCGGGATTGGAAACAACGTCAAAATTGTAAGCTCCGCGGCAGTTTTTTCGAATGATCTCCTTTAACTCCTGACATGTTCCAACGGGAACGGTGCTCTTTACCACAATCACTTTATACCCATTCAGACACCTGGCGATCTCTTTCCCCGCTTCTCTCACATACCGTAGATGCACCGTTCCATCGTCATTGGCAGGGGTTCACACCGCGATAAAAATCACCAAGCTCGTCTGGACCCCCTCCTTGATATGAGTGCTGAATCTGAGGCGGCCTTCGGCCAGGTTCTTCTCGATCAGGTCCTGAAGACCTGGTTCATAGAAGGGTATTTCCCCCCCGTTCAACATGGCAATTTTCGGGGAATCCTTGTCGTAACAGATGATATTCATGCCGAATTCTGCAAGGCAGGTCCCCGTCACCAATCCCACATACCCCGTTCCAACAACACAAATGTTCACTGTATCTCCTCTCTTTCCAGGTAATCCCTTAGTGCCTTCCTCCAAGGCCTCATCCGATAACCCATCTCCCTTTCGAATTTCCCACAGGCAAAAACGGAATTATGGGGTCTCTTGGCCGCCCGGTCCAACTGGTCTGAAGAGATGGGGTGAAGTGGAACGCCGCTGAGGCCTGACATCACCAGGATCTCCCGGGCATACTCGAACCAAGAACAGGTCTCCCCATTGGTTATGTGGTAAATCCCCGAGCACCGCTTTTTCATGAGGTCCCCAATGGCCTGGCTCAAATCTACGGTATAAGTTGGGGAACCAACTTGATCGTTTACCACGGATAGAGCCCTCTTCTCCTTGGCCAACCTCACAATGGTTTTCACGAAATTGTTTCCCCCCCTCCCGAATAACCAGGCTGTTCTGACGATGATGAATTGGCCCACTATGGTGCGAACCCATCGTTCTCCCTCGAGTTTCGATCTGCCGTAGGTATTGATGGGACACGTCGAATCCTCCTCGGAATAAGCTCCGGACTTCGTCCCGTCGAAGACATAATCCGTGCTCATATAGACCATTCTCGCCCCAAGCTTCCTGCAAGCGGAAACCACATTCTTAGTTCCCTCTCCATTGATGGAGTGGGCCAATTCCACGTGGCTTTCACATCCATCCACATCCGTATAAGCCGCGGCATGGACGACGGTATCCGGGCGAATCCCTGAAATCGCATCCATGGTCTCCTTCTCTCGGGTAATATCGAAATCATCGATGTCCCGGCCATAAACCTCATACGTGCGGCTAAGTGCTTCGGTTAAATCGCGGCCCAACATCCCCTTGGCTCCAGTGACAAGAACCCTCTCCATCACCATAGATCATGATCTCCCCGTATATTCTCCTGGTTCACAAAAGTCACTGATTAACGGCCTGTTGCCCGAATTCCCCTTCGCTCAGAGCAGAGCCTGGAGCACGACTCACCGCTCCAATGACCCGGGCACCATACCATTATAGCCTGTGTCCATACATTCTCTCGTAATACCTCAGATATTCCCCGCTCTTGATCTTCCTCCACCAGGCCTGGTTTTCCACATACCACCGTACGGTAAGGTCCATGGCCTCCTCGAAGGGAAAGACGGTATCCCATCCCAGCTCCTTCCGGAGCTTGGTCGAGTCGATGGCGTAGCGACGGTCATGTCCCGGGCGGTCCTCGACGAATTTGATCAGTGATTCCGGTTTGTTCAGCCGATCCAGAATTATCTTAACGATCTCTATGTTCGGAACCTCGTTATTGCCCCCGATATTGTAAACCTCCCCCTCTCTCCCCTTGTGCATGATCAGGTCTATGGCTCTGCAGTGGTCCTCCACAAAGATCCAATCCCTGACGTTCATCCCATCCCCATAAACCGGAAGGGGGTTGTCCTCCAAGGCATTGCTGATCATCAGGGGGATCAGTTTCTCCGGAAATTGGTAGGGCCCATAGTTATTGGAGCACCGGGTGATGACGGAGGGCAAGCCATAGGTTTTATAGTAGGCCCGCACCAGCAGATCTGCTGCCGTCTTGCTGGCCGCATAGGGACTGTTGGGCGCGAGGGGAGAGACCTCGGTGAAGGACCCCGTTGGTCCGAGGGAACCATAAACCTCATCGGTCGAAATCTGGACGAATTGTGATACACCATATTCCCTCGAGGCGTCCAGGAGTATCTGTGTCCCCAGCACGTTGGTCTCGATGAAGACGCGGGAATCCTCTATGCTGCGATCCACATGGGACTCAGCGGCGAAATTGATAATGGCGTCGACCCCCCTGGATGCCAAGCGTTGAATCAAGGCCTTATCCGCAATATCGCCCCTTACGAACTCGTATTTGGGGTGGTCAGAAATATCGGAGAGGTTCTCCAGGTTACCCGCATAGGTCAGCTTATCCACATTGATTACCGTATAATCGTAGTTCCGCAACATATAGCGAACGAAATTGTTTCCGATAAACCCACAGCCGCCCGTAATCAGTATGGTTTTGATCTCGCGGCCCACTCTATCTCCCCCCTTATATGTAGCCCCTTAAAGAGCTGCGTATATTGCTACCCATCCTTCCTCTTCCAATCGTACGGAATGTTGTTATCGTGGGGGTGGATACGATGCTCGTCGGGGGCATCGTACCGATAGACCTCCGTGGGAATATTGATGGCGATGGATTCCTCTTCGCTGATACACATCCACCCGTGGTAAACCTCTTTGGGGATCTGAATGAGCAGAGGGTTATGCTCTCCAATGTAGAATTCGTTCACCTCCCCCTTCGTTGGGGATCCCTCCCGTGGGTCATAGAGGGCCAATTTTAACATGCCCTTAACCACGGCGATATTATCCGTTTGAATCTTGTGAAAGTGCCACGCCTTCACAACTTGCGGGTAGGTGGTTGTTATATAGACCTGCCCAAATTGTTGGAACAGTTTATCATCTGCCCTCAGGATCTCCATGAGCCTTCCCCTCTCATCGGGGACTACCTTCAACCGCTTTGTCTTTACCCCATCAATCATTCATCTCCCCGTAATGACCTTCCCATTCTTCATTCATAATTCTTCATTGATAGCTCTTCATTCTTAATTCTTCATTCTTCATTCACATTTTATTCGCCCCCGTCTGGGCCACCAATTGGCTGGCTTTTAGAAGGGATTCGAAGGTTCCTGCATCCGTCCACCACCCATCCAGTGTGTCCCAGGTCATTTCGCCCCTTTCGATATAGGCGTTATTGACATCGGTTATCTCCAATTCCCCCCTCTCCGATGGCTTCAAGGTTTTGACGATATCGAAGACCGTATTGTCATACAGGTAGATCCCGATGATAGCGTACTTGGATTTGGGCACCTTGGGCTTCTCCTCTATCCGTACGACGCGATCCCCCTCCAGTGAGGGAACGCCGAACCTCTGAGGATCTGGAACTTCCTTGAGCATGATCTTGGCCCCACGCTTTTGCCCCTTGAACGCCTCCACTGCATCCCGAATATTTTTCTCGATGATGTTATCCCCGAGGACTACGCAGATGCTCTCCTTCTCGGCAAAGAATTCGGCCAAGCTCAGGGCGTCGGCTATACCCCCATGCCCCTCCTGATACGTATAGTTGATGTGTTTTAGCCCGAATTCCTTCCCGTTTCCGATTAACCTCAGGAAATCCCCCGCATCGTTTCCACCCGTGACGATGAGGATGTCTTCGATGCCCGCATTGATCAAAATCCGAATGGGGTAATAGATCATGGGCTTGTCGTAAACGGGCAATAGATGCTTATTGGTCACCTTTGTCAAGGGCAACAACCGCGTCCCCAAACCGCCCGCCAGAATGACTCCCTTCATGAAAACTGTCCCCCCTTATTTCCTATAGATTGAACCACACCGGGGACCCATTATAAACCAACCGACCCCAACCCGGTGAGCGTAACTTGGATCCTGAACTTGATTTCGTCGTCCTGGACCCGGGTAATTTCACCGTCCCTGACCGTAAGAGGAGTACGTTTTTTATCCTCCACGGACATTTGAACTCCCCAGCATTTGGAACGGAAATTCAACCCATAAGTGGAGGAGAACCTCCGGTTTTCGAATATATTGTAACTGTAAGTGGTGAAAAGATCCAGCCAGTCGCGAATCCTCACGCTCAAATTTACGTTGATATTCTCAACCTCGTCCCGGCTGTATCGGTACTCCAAGCCGAGACCATCTCCCCGCATGTCGGAGAGGGTCGCAGAGACGTTGAAGCTGTCCAGATACTGCTCATAAGGGTTGTACTGGAGATCTCCCAGTACATAAATGTAACGCGAGGGATTCAGCCACAGCTCGGCCTCAATATAAAAATAGCGACCCCGCCCGCTCCTCGCATCCCTCCAAAAGGGCTCGCCAAAGCTGTAGCTTTGAGACACCGTGAACCTGAGCAGCTCTCGAACGGCATGTCCCACACCGGCTTGTCGAACCTTCCCGCTCGCAGTTGTGGTCAGGCCGTACGTGATGGCATTGGTGTAGTCTATACGGTCCAGCTCATTGAATATGGGGATGTCATCTTGGTCGACGCGCGGAATATAGGTATAGGAGATCTCCGGTTCGATCTGGTGTTTAAACCGTTCGAATTTCCACCACTTTGCCTCATAAACCCTGCTTAAAATCGTCGAAGTAGAAATGGTGAAATCGGGTATTTCCCGGGATTCAAATTCATCGAGTATCCTTTCGCCAGTGCTTGGGTTTCTCGGACCGTTGCTCGGGAGGTAAAGGGTTTCCCTGAACCCCGCCTCGGGCTCGACCCGGATGGCCTTCAGCAGCATGAGGGGAAGTGACAGCCTGGGGTGTAGGTCCAGCCGGTGCCCGCGAATCCCCTCCCGTCTCCAGAAACGGGTGTAGTCAGTCTCCCACCCGAAAAAGAGGGGCGTACGCGGGAGATCCTGTTTTAGGGCAACGAATTGTAAGGTTGGAACCCTCTGGAGCGTCTCCCTATGCTCCTCCACGGTGAGATCATCGATGACCGAAACTTCTGCCAAGAGGCTGAATTGAGGCCAGTTTCGCCCGCCAAATACCGTCGATTCGAGCTGGCTTAACGTCCTGGCATCGATGAGCGCTTCACCGGGTATGTATTCGTCGAAGTCCACCACATAAGCATCGTCGCTGATGACGGCCACATTGGCCTTGGCATAAAAATCTCGCCAAATTCCCCCTCGGTGCTTGAAAAACACCCCCCACCGCTCATCCCGTTCCACCTGATCATCGGAGAAATAAAAGGTCAGCTCCCCATCGGTATCCCTGCGCAGGGCGTACCGAAATTCGATGCCCTCATTCCATCCCCTTCCCCGATGATCCCCGAGGCGATCGAGGTAGAGCGTGGCGTCCATGTTCTTGGCGAGGGCCCAATAGAATGCCGTGAATACCTCGGGACCAAATTCGCTGGAATAGCCAAACTTTGGGATCAAAAAACCCGTCTGCCGTTCCAGCTTAACGGGGAAAATCCCCACGGGGACGTAGAGGACGGGAACCCCCTTGATATAGAAAATCGGACCCCTCACCACGGCATATCCCTCCAGGGTTACATCTACCTGTTTTGCCGTGAACTTCCAATCAGGGGATTTGATATCGCACGTGGTGAAGGATCCCCCGTAAACCCTGTAGGTCCTCTCCCCCAGCCTTTCCGCCCTCTGTCCCGCGATGTGGAAGTTGCCCTCCTTGGTAAACAACGTCCCATTGACGATGGAACCCATTTGCGTACGCAAATTCAATTCCAAACGGTCGCATTTCAAAACATCCTCGCCTTCCCTCAATACCACATGACCGCTTGCCACCACATCATTGGTCACCTCGTTCAGCTCCACCCTATCCGCTTGGAGGACCACGATCCCCCGGGTAATCTCAACATGCCCCTCGGCCACAAACATCCCCTTCTCCCTATCGTAGCTCAAGGTGTCGGACCTAATATGGACCGGCCCCTCCAGTTCCGGCATCGGTATTTCCCACTCTTGGCAGGGCGAAGAGGCGGGAAGCAAGAGAAGGTAACAGAAGGCCAAGGCAACAGAAAGGGAGAGGGCATATTTGGTCATCAGAACGAATTCAATTGTTGGCATCGAGGGATTGCCTTTTGAACAGCAAAAAGTCCTTCGCCTCCCCAATGGTGTAGAAGGAGCCCGTGACGCAGATTAGATCCCTCTCCGATGCCATGGAAAGCAGACCTTGCACGGCTTCTTGCACATCCTCAACGGTCTTTCCCTTCCCTCCAATCCGCTTCACCTCATTGAGGAGCACCTGGGGAGGAGCTGCCCTCTCACATCGGGGTTTACAGAGAAGGGTCATATCGGCCAAGGGCACGAGCATGGATATGATCCTCCGATAATCCTTGTCATTCATGATCCCGAGGCCCAGTAGCAGCCGTTCATAGCTAAACTCCTCTACAATGGCCTTCCTCAATCTCTGGGCTGCTCCGGGATTGTGGGCTCCGTCCAGCAAAACCGTCGGGGACTGCATGACAACCTCTAGCCTCCCGGGCCATCGAACGGCCCTCAATCCCTCATGGATGGATTCATCCTTTATCCGATACCCATTCCCCTTCAACATCTCAACGGCGCCCAAGGCAGTGGTGGCATTTAGGATCTGATGTCTCCCTGCTAGGTTGAGCTCGAGGTTAGGGAGGTTTAGTTGCACCCCGTGATAGTGAAATCGACGGGGACCCGCCCTCCTCCACCGGAAATCTTGTCCAACTCGGTATAGCGAGGCCTTTTTCTCCAGGCAGATCCGCCGAAAGAGGTCCACAACCTTTGGCTGGGTGGCCGCCGTAATGACGGCCTTTCCCTCCTTAATGATCCCGGCTTTTTCACGGGCTACCTCTTCAAGGGTATCTCCCAAATAATTTCGATGGTCCAGCGAGATATTGGTAATGATGGCAAAGAGGGGATTGACCACGTTGGTCGAATCGAGCCTACCCCCCAAGCCAACTTCCAATACCGCCAAATCTACCCCACCCTCAACGAAATAAAGCATGGCCATCGCAGTAGTGAAATCGAAGAAGGTAAATGTCTCGGGAATGCCATTTTTCCATACCGCCTTTCGGATCCGCTCAGTCAAGTGGACAACCTCCCCCTCCGTTATTTCTCGGTCATCGATTCTCACCCGTTCGGTGAAGGATATCAGGTGGGGGGATGTATAAAGTCCAACGCGATATCCGCATTGGCTCAAGATGGACTGGATCATGGCGGCGGTTGATCCCTTTCCGTTAGTCCCCCCGATATGGATGACCTTCAGCTTTTCATGGGGATTGCCGACGGTCTTCAAGATGTTTCGAATATTTGAAAGACCAAAAACGATCCCATGCCGCTCGAGGCCATACAAATAATCCAGCGAATCCCTGTACTCCGTCGACTCCATGCCACCACCGGCAGCAATTCCCTCCAGGGGGGGAATTAAATTACCTTGTTCAGAGGATACTCAATGATTCCCACTGCTCCCCGCTTCTGAAGCTTAGGAATGATGTCGCGAACGACCTCCTCCGAGATGATGGTCTCAACGGCAAACCAATCCGACTGATAAAGGTTGGAAATGGTGGGGGCCGTGATGCTAGGAAGGATCTCCACCACCTTCTCTAGATCCTGTTTGGAGACGTTCATCTTCAACCCCACCATTGTCTCGGCCTGGAGGGCTCCCCCCAATAGAAGGGAGATCTGTTCCATCTTCTCCCTCTTCCATGGGTCCTGCCAGGATTGCTTGTTGGCGATCAATTGGGGATGTGTGTCCAGGAGTTCCTCCACGATCCGCAGTCCATTGGCCCTTATGGTGCTTCCCGTTTCTGTCACCTCAACCATGGCGTCCGCCAACCCCTCGATAACCTTTCCCTCTGTAGCGCCCCACGAGAATTCCACTTGAACGGGGATATTCCTTTCCGAGAAGAACTTTCGGGTGAAATTGGTCAACTCCGTGAAGATCTTCTTTTCCCTCAGATCCTCCAGCCGCCTGATCGGCGAATCCTCAGTAACCACCACAACCCACCTTGCGGGCCTCTGGCTCACCTTTGAATAGATCAAATCCCTCACCACCACCACGTCCGATTCGTTCTCCAATATCCAATCCCTTCCCGTAAGTCCCAAATCAAGGGTTCCCGTCTCGACGAACCTGGACATTTCCTGGGCTCTGACCAAGGTGCATTGAATCTCCTCGTCGTCAATGGATGGGAAATAGCTCCTGCCATTTATCCCGATCTTCCATCCCGACTTCTTGAAGAGTTCGATGGTTTTGTTCTCCAGACTCCCCTTAGGGATGCCCACCTTCAGCCGTCTCACCTCTCGTATACCTCCTTTGGATCGAAGGCCTTCTGGCCGACCACCTTCCACTTGCCGTTGCGAACCATCCTGTGAAAGCAGCTCCGATATCCCGTGTGGCAGGCCCCACCTCCTCGTTGCTCTACTTTAAGGAGAAGGGCATCGCCGTCGCAGTCGACAAAAATCTCCCTCACAACCTGATGGTGACCGGAGGTCTCCCCCTTCATCCACAACTGATCCCGGGAACGGCTCCAATACCAGGCCTTTCCCGTCTCCACGGTTTTCCCCCAGGCATCCCGATTCATATAAGCCAGCATGAGGACGTCGCCGTTCCCGCAGTCCTGAACGATTACGGGAACAAGGCCTCCCGATTTCTCGAAATCAATCCCTTTCAAGTGCTTACCCTCCGCCCGCTCGCGAGCACCCTTCAAGACAGCATTCTCAAAAATTCCAAGGCATTCCTCGCTGCGGATCCACCATGGCAATTATTGAAGAAGACCAAGGTCTTCCCCGTCAGAGCCTCAATTTCCCGTATGGGCTGGATGAATCCCCTGATCTCTTCCTCGCTATAGAGGTAATCGTAGCGAACCGAAGTCGGCACGTTGAACCAATTGGGATTTCTCCCATGCATCCGGAAATACCCCACGTCCGATGTCGCCTTGGGGGTGAAGGGCATCAGCTTGGGCAATTTGGGCTCATCAACGACACAGTAACCACTCCCAATATCCTTCAAAAAGGAAAACGTCGAGTCCTTCAGCCAATAGATGTTTCTAAACTCCACCACCAAGGGAATCTCCCCCAGTCGTTCCTTAAAAAAGCGGAGATATGCGAAGCTCTCGCTATTGGGAAAGAAGGAATAGGGAAATTGTGCCAAAACACACCCCAACTTCCCCTCAAGGACAAGGGGCTGAAGGGAATAGACGAATTTATCAAAGACCTCCGTGTTATCGACGATCCTCTTGGTTGCCTTGTCTCGGATTTCGTGGGTCATGCCCTTAAAGCACTTAACCACGAACTCAAAGTCATGGGAGGTCTTCTTAGACATACCGATAAAGCTGTTTGGGGAAGGAAGGATGTAATAGGTAAAATTGACCTCTAGCGTCTTTAACCCGAGCTCCCTTTCATAATAGGAAAGCATATCTCGGTCCTTAATCTC
>CAYFXP010000209.1:0-8140 GCA_964346935.1 uncultured Syntrophobacterales bacterium | reverse complement strand
CGTCTTCCCCCGAAATCAAGGCGTACTCCCTTCCCACAACGCCCTGGAGGTTGGGAAATTCCCCCACCATACCCGTAACGAGGTCAGCTTTGCACAGCATGGCGGCCCGTACAACTTTCTCCTTCAGGTCAGGTCGAAATTTTCCCGCAAGGTAGAGGGCCAACTCCTTAAAACGGAGGACTTTCTCGTATGAGGTACCCAATTGAGCCTGAAAGATCACCCCCTTTAAGGCTTCGACCTTCCGGTCAAGGGGTTCCTTCATATCCTCTTGGAAGAAAAAATTAGCGTCGGAAAGCCTTGCCCTGAGAACCCTTTCATTTCCCCTTTTTACCGTTTTCATATTCGGCGTTCGGGTATTGCACACGCAGGCGAAATAGGGCATGAGGTCTCCCCGCTTATCTACTATGGGGAAATACCTCTGGTGTTCCTCCATGGCGTTTATCACAACCTCTCTGGGGAGGGCCAAGAATTCCCTATCAAATGTTCCCATGATGGCGGTGGGATACTCCACCAGGTAGGTAACCTCCTCCAGAAGAGCCTGATTGCTCAAGACTTTGCCCGAGACCTCCTTTGCAACCTTGGCCATCCCCTCCTCGATCATCTTTCCCCTCTCCTGCGGATCCACAATAACAAAGGCACTTTTGAGTTGTCTCTCGTACGCTCGGAAGTCTTGAACCTCGAAGGCACCGGGGCTCATGAAGCGGTGGCCATAGGAACGATTTCCGCTTTCGATGCCCCCGAAGGTGAAGGGAATGACCCGTCCGTCGAATAAGGCCAAAATCCAATGAATGGGCCGGGCGAACCGGATATTAACAGTGCTCCAGCGCATCGATTTGGGAAAGGGGATGGAACCGATTACCCTCGGCAATATCTCGGCGAGAAGTGATGATGAGGCTTTCCCCTCCTCCTTTTTTACGGCACAGAGGTATTCTCCCTTCCCCCGCTCAACGACCTTGAGATCCTCCACTTTCAAGCCCTGCCCTTTGGCAAACCCCACCGCCGCTTTGGTTGGCTTCCCCTTGGCGTCAAAGGCCGTGTGTAGGGGAGGACCCAATTTCTCCCTCTCCACGTCTTCCTGCTTGTCGGCAACCTCTTCGACAAGGAGAACGAGCCTTCGTGGGGTCCCCAGCGTCCTCACCTCTCCGTGGACGATCCTGTTGGCTTTGAGTTCTCTCTGAATCGAGATGGTTATCCCCTTGAGGGCCTTTGAGATAAAACCCGCCGGAATCTCCTCGGTCCCAATTTCCAAAAGCAATTCCTTTCCCATGACACCACCTGATGGAATGTTGCCCAAAACCCGTTTCGCTCACTGAAAATAATTTTTGACCATTTTAGAGCTCGGTTCACTGCAGAGAGCGCCTGTTCGGCGCTACTTCGCTCCCACACCGCACCCCCTGGGCTCAGACAGATGGATTTGCTGCCGTTTCGCTTCACTAAGAATGGTTGCCAAAAATTCTTTAATGTTCGCTCCAGGGATTTGGGCACCATTTCCCTGAGAACTAGCCTGCTTGCCCCGTAACCTTTCGAGGAGTGCTATGATCATTCCTTTTGGGATTTCAACAGGGGAAATCCCATCTCTTCCCTCTGGTTCAGATATCCCGACGCACACGCCCTGGCAAGGTCTCTGACCCTGTGAATGAATCCGGTTCTTTCCGTAACGCTGATAGCACCCCTCGCGTCGAGGATGTTGAAGGTATGGGAACATTTTAAACAGCAATCGTATGCGGGAAAAACAAGACCCTCGTCGATGAGTCGTTTGCATTCTCCCTCATACATTCCGAAGAGTCGAAGGAGCATTTGAACATCCGCCTTCTCGAAATTATAGGCGGAGTATTCCCATTCCCTCCTTCGATAGACTTCCCCATAGGTTATGCCTTTCGTCCATTCCAGATCATAGACATCGTCCGCTCCCTGAAGATACATGGCAATGCGTTCCATTCCATAGGTCAGTTCGACGGGAATGGGATCGAGCTTGAAGCCTCCGGCTTCCTGGAAGTAGGTGAATTGGGTGATTTCCATTCCATCAAGCCAAACCTCCCAGCCAAGGCCCCATGCACCCAGGGTGGGAGATTCCCAATCATCCTCTACAAAGCGAATATCGTGGGCTAAGGGATCAATGCCGAGGCTCCGCAGGCTATCGAGGTACATTTCCTGAACGTCTATTGGGGAGGGCTTTAAAATGACTTGATATTGCGTGTGTTGCTCGAGGCGATTGGGGTTCTCACCGTATCGACCATCTGTTGGGCGACGGGAGGGCTCCACATAGCCTACCTTCCACGGCTCAGGGCCCAATACCCGGAGAAAGGTCGCGGGATTCATGGTTCCCGCCCCCACTTCGGTATCATACGGTTGTTGGATGATGCAGCCGTGGTAAGCCCAAAATGCCTCCAGGGCCAAAATCAATTCCTGAAACGTCATCAATCTTCCTCCGCCTGTGTTGTATTCACCAAAAATTGACAATCAGTACCATTTTAACGCTTGCCTGTCAAGGTACCCCCTTGAGTCCCTGCAAAACTCGCTCGTCGGGGCTATCGGTCTTTAAGGAATTCCTGGCTGATAAATGGACAACGAAAAAAGGCCACGAACTCTTTGTCCGCGGCCTTATGCTCGTTTTGTTACTCTGTGAAGGGAAAAAATCCGCCCTTTTACTCGCCCTGGCTCACCTCATGTGCTTTCATCTGTTGGAATATCTTATCGGATGCTTTGTCCAGGTGATTGGACGCCATCTGAATGGATTCTATCAACCTAAGGGTAGGGCCTGTCTTCTGCGGGTTTTCTCGATGCTGTCCTTCGATAAACTTCGCCCATTTTCCCTCTTCTTCAAGCCCCATAACCTTAATGAAGATGCCCATCTTGAGAAGGTTCGGTATCTCCAATAGGGACCATTTTACCTCGCCTATTGCCCGGACCCTATTCCCATCTAACTCGATGCCGATCTCCAAATCGTATTTCTTATTGTCCCCCATCATGTCAATGGCAATGGGGATCATGCGCAGGGCGTGACAGTTCATCCTTATTCCCAGTCCCTTATAGGAGATGTCCATCGTCTCTGCTAAATAGCGAGCCCTGGGCTTTTTGCCCCGCTTAAGATCGACAAGGCCGAAAGAGACGGGGAGGTTAACATCTATTCTGGGATATGCTCTTCTTCCAGCCCAATCGTCTAACATTTCCGTGATTCCAATTCCCCCCTATGCCCCCAAATTCAAAAAGCGTGCCAAATGCCAAGATAGACGAGATTACCCGATCTCGGGTTTTTCTCTCTCAGTCGAATTGTATGAAATTGATAATATTGGATAAAAATATCGGCACTTTAGAAGAGGCAAATGTGAAATTGATATAAACCGCAGTTCGGTGTGCTTTTTTTTTCATACGCTGTGAAAAAATTTCACGTTCTATCCTGCGATCGACGGGGACTGCGAGAAGGCTTTTTGCCGGGGAAGGGAGGAGAATCTATATACCGAGGTCCTTCAGGAATTTCTTCGATTTCAATTCCTTGTTGATATGGTACTGGATGAACTGTAACAGAATGGCTTCGCTTTCCCGAAGCGCTTGCCTCGAGAACTTCAGCCGGCCGACCTTGGATAAATCGATCTCCATGGCAACGTGCAGTATTTTAGCTGTCCCCGGTGAGACGGGGATTAGATCACTGTATCGGTGGGAACATCTATCGCAGAGCAACCCCCCTTTGTTAACGCTGAAATGTGCTTGGCCACCGCGTTGAAGGGTTTCATCACAGCGGAGACATCTACTTAGTTCAGGTCGATACCCCAACAGCGAAAGCAGCCGGATTTCGAAGACCCTCAGGATTTGAGCCTCGGCCTGGCCCTCGCTCAGGAGGGAAAGGAAGGTCCTAACCATGCTGAACAGATGGGAGTTAGGTTCCCGCTCGGCGGTCATGGCATCCACCAGCTCGGCGAGATAACATCCAAAGGCGATTTTACGAACGTCCTCCCGTATCGCCGGGAAGGTGTCGACAATGTCACAGCCTTCTATCCTTACGAGCCCGGACTCCCTCTTGTCAAAGAAGATCAACCTGCTGAAGGTGAAGAGCTCCAGGGCGTTGGAAAAACGCCGTCTGCTCCTTTTCGCCCCCTTGGCAATTCCCTTGATCTTCCCGAAATCGGCGGTGTAAAAAGTGAGGATTCGATCGGATTCCCCATAATCCAGGGTTTTGATGACGATTGCCGATGTCTTGAATTGAGGCATGGGGAAGAATTCAGCGGACAAGGTAGTTCAGGAACAGCGTGGCGACCCCGAAATAGACGAGGATCCCCGTGATATCGTTGGCAGTAGTGACGAAGGGGCCCGATGCAATGGCCGGGTCGACCTTTATCTTCTTGAAGAAGGCCGGGGCTCTTGTTCCCATGGTGGCGGCGATAGTCATGGCAACAACCATTGCAACCCCTACTACCAACCCGATGGTTGAATTGCCGTGCCAGAAATAACCCACCAATCCAACGGCGATGCCACACGTCGTGCCCATGATGATTCCCACCCGAACCTCTCGAAACAAGAAGCGCTTCAAGCTGTGGAAGTCCACGCTCCCCGTTGCGAACCCCCGGACAATGATGGAGGAGGATTGAACCCCCCCATTTCCCCCCATTGCCGTAATGACGGGGATAAAGGTGATCAGCGCCAAAACGTCCCGCATGGTCACCTTAAAAAACCAAAGCAAGTATCCGGTGATCAGCCCTCCTAACAGATTGGTTAAGATCCAGGGAAGCCTAAATCGGGAGACCTTGAACACGTTATCCCGATACACGAACTCATCCTCGTGGGTTCCCGCCATCCGCATGATGTCCTCGGTTGCTTCTTCCCGGATAACATCGATGATATCGTCGACGGTAATGATTCCCACGAGCTTGTTTTCCTCGTCGACGACGGGAACGGCGAGGATGTTATACCTCTCAGCTACCTTGGCAACCTCTTCCTGATCCATATCGGTCCGTACGCTTATTACATCGGTAATCATGATTTCCTTCAGCTTCTTGGTGGGGGGAACCGTGATGAGCTGTCGGAGGGAGATGACTCCAACGAGATGCCCCCGGTTGTCCATCACGTAAACGTAGAAGACCATCTCAGCCTCTGATGCCTTTTGTATAGCCTCGATGGCCTCTTTTGCCGAAGTCTCCTCCGGAAGGGCGAAGAAATCGGGAGTCATAATCCGACCAGCGGTGTCCTCCTGGTAGCTGAGGAGATCCTCGACTTGCTCGGACTGCTTCTTCGCCATCAAGTTTAAGATCTCTTCGACCAGATCTTGGGGCAATTCGCTGATGAAATCTGCCCTATCATCGGAAGACATTGCTTGAAGGATCTCCGTGATGCGATGCGTATCCATCCCCTCCAACAACTGGGTGCTACTGGCCTTATCGATTTCGCTCAGCACCTCTGCCGCTTTTTCCGAGTCGTCGATGAGATTGAAGATAGCCCCCTGTTCGCGTTCGTTAAAGTGTTCGAAGAGGTGAGCGATGTCAGCGGGATGAGTCTTGTCGATGATCCGTTTCAAGTTAGCCGTGGCCTGTCGTCGGATAAGCCTCCTAGTTGTTTCCAATAAGAGTTGTAATTTCGGCCGAGCCATTTTTCCCCCAACGATCTACTGAGTGAATTCCCCGGGAGATCGGAGCACCTGTGTCCCCGGGGGAATGACGAAGGTGAACAGGGAATCCGGAAGATTTCGGTCTACCTTGATCCGTGAGAAACGGATCCGATTTATATTGTCAAAAGCATCGTAGATATCCGTCTGGACGATGAGATATCGTTTGGGGTCAACTCGCAAGACGAGCCTCTGGAAGTCGGCCTGGGATTCAATGGGAGCCAGTTCCAGGAGATACCAACGCTCCTCCCTCTGGCTTTGGCCCTTGGGGCTGAGGATATGAAAATCCCGCCTGAGGTTACCCTCCCCGGAGAGGAAGGCAATTGACAGTTTTGCTCGGATCGCCTTTGAAATTTCTCCCACGATCACCTGGTTATCATCGGGCTGATAGTGCCATATCGTGGACCCATCGCTGACGATCTCCTGGCGATGGGGTTTGCGGTACTCCCATCTCATCATTCCGGATTTCTTGAAGTAAACCTTTCCCTCAGCTTCCCTGACCCGATTGAGGGACCTATTCATAATCTCTTGCACAAATCGGGCTTGGATATCCGTGATCCCATCGTAACTCCCCTGCACCTTCGTGATCAATTCATCGACGGAAAGGCCATAGCACTGCGCCGCGAAGGCGAAAACGGTCATAAGAATAACCGTGCTAACTCTCTTTTTCGACTTTGCCATGGCCCTTTATCTCCTGTGGATTAAAACTTCCCTCGGCTTTACCCCGTCAGATGGCCCAACGATGCCTTGTTCTTCCATCTTCTCGACAATCCTAGCGGCGCGATTATAACCGATGCGGAACCTCCTCTGGATGAGGGAGATCGATGCCTGCCCGGTGTCCGCGACAAAGTCGACGGCCTCGTTATATTTTTCGTCAAATTCCTCCTCATCCCCCTCGGCCTCCTTGTCCTTTTTCTCCTCCAGGATTGATTCATCATAGATGGGTTTCCCCTGGTTTCTCAAGAAGTCAACGATCCTCTTAATCTCACCAGGGGAGACCAGCGCGCCATGGATTCTCTTCAGCTTCGAACTGCCAGGGGGTAGGAAGAGCATATCCCCCATCCCCAAGAGGTTTTCCGCTCCAATGGTATCCAAGATGGTACGGGAATCAACTTTTGACGAGACCTGAAAGGAGATCCGGGCGGGGAAATTGGCCTTAATGATCCCCGTCAAGACATCGACCGAGGGGCGCTGGGTGGCGAGAATGAGATGGATTCCGACTGCTCGGGCCATCTGGGCTAATCGTGTTATGGATTCCTCCACCTCCCTCGAGGAGATGATCATCAAATCGGCCAGTTCGTCGATGACTACAATGATATACGGGAGCTTTTCCGCCGGGCTTACCTCCTCTTTCTCTCCCTCGGTATCAGAGGTTCCTTCCCTCATCTCCTCCTCGATCTTTCGGTTGTACAGTTCAATATTCCTCGTGCCCCTGTATGCCAGTAGCGAATATCTCCGTTCCATCTCCTCAACGAGCCATGTCAGGGCCACAGCCGCTTTCTTGGGGTTGGTCACCACGGGGAGCAGGAGGTGGGGGATGTCCTCGTAGGCGGAAAGCTCCAGCATCTTCGGGTCGATCAACAGGAATTTTACCTCCTCGGGCGTGGCCTTGAGGAGGATGGTACAGATCATGGAATTGATGGATACGCTCTTTCCCGAGCCCGTTGATCCGGCCACCAGCAGGTGAGGCATTTTGACCAAATCAACGACGAAGGGGTCTCCCGAGATATCCTTTCCCAGCGCTAACGCAAGCTTGGATTCAGATGTTTTGACGGCCTCCGAATCCACTATGCCCCTCAGGTAGACCGTTTCCCTGAGGGCGTTGGGAATTTCGATTCCCACCACTGACTTCCCGGGTATGGGGGCCACGATGCGAATGCTGACTGCACTCAGGGCAAGGGCTAGATCATCAGCAAGGTTGACGATTTTGCTCACCTTCACGCCTGGAGCTGGTTCGAATTCATAAACGGTTATGACGGGTCCTGGTCTTACTTGGACAACCCGCCCTTCAACGCCATAGTCCATCAATTTCTTCTCGAGGATTCGGGAGTTCATCACCAAACTCTGCTTATCGATGGCCATCCTCTTTTCTTCCCCTGAATCCAACAGCGAGATGGGCGGGAGGTGAAACCTTTCCCTCGGCTTCGGGAAGGCAAACTCCTCCTGTTTAAAGCTCGGCTTCCTCTGGACGCTTGTGGCTGGCCCTACCACAAGGGGTTCCGAGAGCGTCGCGCTCCCCTTCCGCTGCCTCTGCTCCGTGATCCTTCGAACCCGTTCCCTCCGGATTGTCATGAGGAGTTTCCATCTTCGCGCCCCCGCTTTGAAGAGCCCGATCAGTCCGTCGATCAAGGCAACAAAGGACAGCCCCGTGCTGAGGGATAGAGCCAGAATGAAGATCACGAGCACGATCATATATGCGCCGGGGAGATTGAAATACCTCGCCAAGAGCCGAGAGGAAAGATCACCTAAAACCCCGCCTGCAAGGACCTTATGTCCAAAAATCTGGATCGTATCAACTTCCAAGCCCAAGCCCGTGGCACTGGAGAG
>CAYFXP010000208.1:0-2050 GCA_964346935.1 uncultured Syntrophobacterales bacterium | reverse complement strand
ACCAGTCACCAATCAAGATTTGTAATGAGGGGCAAGGGGACGTAGTTAAATTGTTGAGTAACTGCAGAAGAGGGTGAAGCAGGCCGGAACGTGGTACGTGCTGAGAAAATTGGAGCTCGAGAGCTCGAAAGTGTCAGGTCTCAACATTTGACATCCCCGATTAACTTCTAATTTTACCCCAATTCAATTTCCCTCCACTCGCCCAGCCCAATCCCCAAAATCGCCACTGAGTCTGGATTGTGAGAAACTCTCATACCGTTAGCTGTTGATGTGGATGCAGGTTTTTGTTAACGTATCATCGCACAAGGACAAGCAGAATGAACAAAGACACTGATAACTCGTGGGATTCAAAAGAATGCTCACAGCTAGATCTGCCGTTCGGGGAGGAGCTAGTCAACGAGAAATTTGGGCAATGGAAAAAAAGAGATTGGACGAGGTGACTTGAGGAAAATCTCTCGTTTCCCTTTACCGCTAAAAGGGTGGCCGACGATGACGATGCGTACTTCACGAATGTTGCCGAGCGGGAGCCATTCAGGCTGGGGCATGAAATGAAGGTTCTGGCTCTGGCCCGCGAAATTCCATATTATGGGATCATTGTCAAAGTCCGAGAGAAACGAAGAATTGGTTATGTTCCTCTTTGTGATCTTCGAGTATACCCTAAATCCGACATGAACTACCGGCTCGTCGAGGAATGCGTTGTGTGGGTTGGGAATAGATAGGAGCCTGACAGACATTGGCACCTTTGGCTGGTGCCAGAGGCACAATTCTCTGATCATTTCGCCTGATTGCTCCGCCGGCTAAGTTTTTAAAGGGGGAAAAGAATATGGATGAATTGAAACTGGCAGAGGAGATAGGAAGGGCGATTCTTTTAAAGCAATTTAGTAAAGATCTTTTTATAGAAACTTGGATGACTTGCATTACAGGGGCCGCTACTCAACAAATTCCGCGGCTGACCTCATGCCCGTTTCAATATTATCATCAGAGGGATAGAGGGCAAGAAGATTCTTGAAGATGATAACTATTCCATAAGAATTTGACATAAGGAGAATTGTCATGAAAAGGAAATTTGACCAGGTGTATCAATTTAAGATTACCTTGAAGGGTATTAGGCCACCCATCTGGCGACGGATTCAAGTTCCGGAAACTTATACGTTTTGGGATTTACATGTTGCTATACAAGACGCTATGGGATGGCTGGATTATCATCTTCATCTATTTGAAGTAGTCAATCCTTCTACAGAAATGATAGATGAAATAGGGATTCCCGATGAAGATTTTGAGTTGGATAGAGAAGTTCTTCCTGGATGGAGAAGGAAAATAGCTGATTATTTTTCACTGGGTAATACGAAAGCAGATTATACGTATGATTTTGGGGACAATTGGGAGCATATGATAAAGGTGGAAAAGGTACTTCCTCGAGATAAGAATATGAAGTATCCAATCTGCATTGGGGGTAAACGGGCATCTCCACCTGAGGATTGTGGCGGCATTTGGGGATATGGAGATTTCTTAGAAATCATAATGAATCCAAGGCACAAAGAATACCGAGAAATGTTGGAGTGGGTTGGTGGAGAATTTGATCCCGAACACTTCGATGTAAAGGAGGTACATTTCGACGATCCTGGTGAACGTTGGAAAATTGCATTTAGATAGAATCGGCAAAGGGACAGGAGAACAAATTAAAATAGAGGGTCAAGTCTGCTCTTGACGCTTGCAAGAGAAAGGAAATGGTGTCAGGTCTCAACAGGTTGACCCCAGGCCTCACATTTGCGATTACTTCCTCAACAACTCGAAGAAATTTGGACAGAAGGCCATCGGAGGGAAACCAGAAGGCAGCAAAATGTAGAAGCGGATGTGTTGAGACATCCATACCCATATGAGAGCATCCTGTGGCCATTCGGATCGTGGGCCTGAACTCTACTGTAGGAGGGGTAAAGTGAGTGCGCGTGTTCTTATCATTGGTGCTGGTAATGCTGGTCTGAGAATCGCTGAGGGGTTTGCTCGGTCGGCTAGGGTGAGTCAATTGGTCCTGTGCGATATTTCCCGGGAC
>CAYFXP010000207.1:0-1886 GCA_964346935.1 uncultured Syntrophobacterales bacterium | reverse complement strand
GTATGGGTCCTTTTGACTGAGAAGTGCCTGAGCTGTGGAGTCTGTACATACCTCTGCCCGACCTGTCACTGCTTTGATATCGTTGACGAGACCGGGGATTCAACGGGAAAGAGGATTCGGATCTGGGATACCTGTCAGTTTCCCCTCTTCACCTTGCAGGCGTCGGGGGTCAATCCAAGACCCACGAACAAGGAGAGGCTGAGACAGAGGTTCATGCATAAGTTCAAATACTTCGTGGACAATTACGGTCAAATAGGATGTGTGGGATGTGGAAGATGCATCAAGGAGTGCCCGGTGAACGTGGATATTCGTCAGGTGCTGACCGCCCTTTCCAATGTATAGAGGTCATTCCATGAGAAATCCCTACCTTCCGTTACCAATGAGAATAGAGAATGTCCTGGTGGAGACGGATGACAGGAATATCAAGACTTTCCGCCTTTCCTTCCTCAGCAAGGAAGACGAAACTGAATTCACGTATATCCCCGGCCAGTTTGCCGAGCTATCCGTGTTAGGGAAAGGGGAAGCACCCTTCGGCATGGCATCCTCGCCGACGCAAGGGCGATGTCTTGAATTCACCGTAAGCAAGGCAGGGGTGGTCACGACCGCGCTCCATGAAATGGAGCCGGGGGAGATCATCGGCATCAGAGGTCCGTTGGGTAATGGTTTTCCCATAGAGGAGTTCAGGGGCAAGAACATCGTTATCATCGGCGGCGGCTTTGGATTCTCCACCCTGAGGGCTCTGACCAACTACATGCTTGACTCGCGAAACAGGAAGGGTTTTGGGAATATCACCGTCTTCTATGGCGCCAGGACCCCGGGGCTGTTGCTCTATAAGGATGAACTCGAGGGGTGGGGAAGACGAGAGGACCTTCACCTGTATCTCACTGTCGATCGTGGGGATAATGGATGGAAGGGCAGGGTGGGAGTCGTCCCCGCGATTGCTAAGGAGGTTGCCCCTAGCGCTGAGAATGCGTATGCGCTGGTTTGTGGGCCACCGATTATGATCAAGTTTACCCTCCCCGTTGTCCACGAACTCGGATTTCCGCCGGAGAGGACCCTTCTCTCCATGGAGATGAAGATGAAGTGCGGGCTCGGAATGTGCGGGCGATGCAATATCGGCCATAAATACGTATGCCGAGATGGGCCGGTATTCACCCTTGCTCAGTTGAACCAATTACCCCAAGAGTATTGAGGGGGCAAAGGAAGCCGAAACTGGCGTCCATTGTGAGGAGCTTGTTGACATGATTGATTTGACAAAGGCAAATGAAAATCTCTGGAAAGAAGTAATGGAAGAGGATCTGGGCGACATCCGACATTGCCTTAATTGCGGAACCTGTTTGGCGGGGTGTCCAGCCGCGGAAGCGGAAGCACCACTCCTGATACGGAGATTGGTTCGTATGGTTCTGCTCGGCCTCGAGGACGAACTGCTTGAGGATGAGTCCCCGTGGTTATGTGTGACCTGTACGGCATGCGAGGAAATGTGTCCGATGGGTGTGCGTCCGTTTGAGGTCGGCCTGGCGATCAAGAGATGGCAAAGCAGGAAGGATGAAACCTATATTCCACAGGCCGCTACTGAGGTATTTGAGACTGGTCACACCCAACCCGTGGGGAAATCGCAAGAGCTGAGGAAACCTTTTGGCCTGGAGGAAGTACCCCCTACAATAGTTAAATTTCCGGAGCTGCTAAAGAAATTCCAGGCGATGCTTAAAGAGACGGAGCTGGTGCGCGAAAACGACTACATGTTCAAGGAGTAAGGCCATGAAATACGGCTTATTCCTCGGCTGCAATATGCCGGCCATAAGGCCGGATGTCGAACGGGCAATGAGACTTACCCTTCCGGCATTGGGAGTAGAATTGGTTGAGCTGGATGGGGCTGCCTGCTGTCC
>CAYFXP010000206.1:0-9780 GCA_964346935.1 uncultured Syntrophobacterales bacterium | reverse complement strand
CCATAACCCTCGACATGAAAGAAAACTTGCAATCCCAAAAGGCTTTTACCTTGGTCGAGTTACTAGTGGTTATTATGCTGGTCTCGATTTTGGCCGCCGTTGCCGTTCCCTTGTACCTCAACTACTCAGAGACTTCCAAGGTGCGAGAAGCGGTGGGCGTAATCAAGGCGATCATAACTTCCCAAAAAGTAGAAAAGATCAGGACCTTACAATATTACACAGCCACAGGAGGGACCGCCGCAACAATTTTCTTAAACAAAGGGATCGACTTAACGGATTCCCTCTACTTTTCCTATGAAACGAATGGTGACGCCGATGCATTTACCGCTACGGCCACTGCAACTCCTGAATCGGGAATCACAGGGACCATCACATATGATAGCGCTACCAATAGCTGGTCATCCACTGGTGATATTACGGGAAGTATGTTGCCGGAGCCCGCGGAGGAAGCGGAGCTAGGAATGTTCTTTATGGCATAGTACTAAAAAGTCTTGTTACAGGGCAAATATGAAAGCCTAGCGGAAAACTAAATAGAGAAGGCGCTCTGCTGGCGCCGTTCGACCAGATAAGCGAAAAACCACAAAGATTGATTCAGCCTTATGCGTCTAACTCCTCATCGTCCAAAGGTTGGGTATCTTTTGCACCAGGAATCGCATATCGTTCATCGACCCATGATCCCAGGTCGATGAGCTTACACCGTTTTGAGCAAAAGGGGCGATAAGGATTTTCCTCCCAATTCGTTTCCCTTCGACACCGCGGGCAGATTACTCTTTTTCTCATCGCTTTCGTTTCCTGAAAAGTCCCCTCGCGCCCTTATCTTGTTCGATAGCTGCAAACTCCCTCAGCAACTCTTCTTGTCTCTTGGTCAATTTAGTCGGGGTCTTCACGATTACCCGCACAATCTCATCTCCCTTCCCATGGCCCCTCATGTGATAAATGCCCTCTCCCCTTAATCGAAAGATCTGCCCGCTTTGGGTTCCCCTTGGAATGGTTAATTTCCGTGTTCCATTGAGGGTCGGTACTTCGATGTCGTCTCCAAGGGCGGCCTGGAAAAAGGAAATGGGGACTTGACACACAATATCATCCCCGTCCCTTTCGAAGAATTCATGGGATTGCACGTGGATAACCACATAGAGATCCCCAGGCGGCCCTCCCCTCTCTCCCTCTTCGCCTTCGCCTCTCAATCTTAGCCTCGATCCCGTTTCAATTCCCGGGGGAATCTTTAATGAGAGGCTTTTCGTTTTCCTCACCCTCTTCTGACCCCTGCACTCACTGCAGGGCGTATGAATTATCTGTCCCTCGCCCCGACAATTGGGACAGGTGGTGCTTATAGTAAAAAATCCCTGCGTTCGACTGACCTGACCATGCCCTCGGCACGTCGAGCAGGTCGACGGAAACGTGCCGGGTTCAGCTCCAGAGCCCCCGCAATAGTCGCACTTCATGAATGTGGGTATTTCAATATTTATTTCTTTCCCGAAAGCCGCATCAAGAAAGGATATGTTCAGATCGTACCGTAAATCGGCACCGGCCCTTGCCATTGTTCGGCCACCTCGAGTGGTCCCGAAGCCGAAGAAGTCCTCGAAAATATCGCCAAAGGTGGAGAAGATATCCTCAAATCCCCTAAAACCCGTAAATCCTGTCCCCTTTAATCCCTCGTGACCGAAGCGGTCGTAGATTTCCCTTTTTGCGGGATCCCTCAAGACTTCATACGCTTCGGAGGCTTCTTTGAACTTCTCCTCAGCTTCCTTATCCCCCGGATTCCTATCCGGGTGATATCCCATTGCTAACCGCCGGTAGGAACGCTTAATCTCCTCTTCGTCCGCATCCCTTCGGATACCAAGGATTTCGTAATAGTCTCGCTGTGCCATTGGATTTCCTAAAATATATGGGAAGTTAAAACAATTAAGTTATTGTAATTATTGAATTATCTATTTCTCATAGTCCTCGAGTATTTTTCCAGTTCGGGCCCTTTCGACCACTTCGTCGAACCTGGGTCCTAAGTCAACGCCCAATTCTTGAACCCTCTTCTTGGCCCAGAGTCCCACGTTACGGGAATCCTTATAGAAGGTGTCATCGCGAGGCTTTTTCGTATCGAAACCCCTAAGACGGGACTCCTCCGACTGGTGATAGGAGAAACGGGATAACAGACGCGTGACTTCCCTCGAGGCACACTTTTCACACCGGATCTTGGATTCTTCCTCGGAACGCATGATCAGGGTGCTAAACTCGCCTTTGCATTTCTTGCACCGGTATTCATAAATAGGCATACCCGCCTCACCCCTTATTCCTTCTCTGGAGTTTCGTCCTTCTCGACCGATTCCTCTGATTTCTCCTGTTGATCCTCGGAGACTTCTTCCTTTTCTTCTCCCCTGATTACGACGAAGTCCACGTTATCGGAAACATCCGGGAGCGATCTGAGGAATTTTTCCCACTCCTCGGCGGAGACGATCCCTTCCTTCAGGTTTTTCTCAATCGTCCTTTTATCGAACTTCTTACCCTCATCTATATGCATTGCCGTCACCCTCGAATCGGAAGTACTTATTTAACCAATGTATTATTATTAGCACAGTTAATTTCCACATTCAATATCCTTGAAATCGCTTCCCCGAGCTTGACATGAGCGATGGCCGCTGACTATATTCCTTACCTGTACAAGGACTGCATTCGATCGGAGAATTCATATGCAAATCAATCTGACAAGCCCTACCCTCTTCTCCATCTCCATGTACCTTTATCTCTGTGCTTTTTTGCTTTACCTTTTTTTCTTTGTGAATCGGAAAAGGTATGTTGGATTAACGGCCACGTCGGTCGTTTCGATAGGATTTCTCATCCATACCCTCGGCCTCATCCTCCGATGGGCCGAAACGTATAGAACGGGTTACGGGTATGTCCCCTTATCGAATATGTATGAATCGCTGATTTTCTTCTCTTGGACCATTGTCCTCATATACCTCTTGCTGGAATTTCGCTTCAAACAGAGGATCATCGGAACCTTCGCCATCGCATTTGCGTTCATGGCCATAGCCGGGTCATCCATCCTTCCCGGCAGCACTGCCGAGATAAAGCCATTAATTCCAGCGCTGCAAAGCAATTGGCTTGCCATCCATGTCATTACCTGCTTTTTCGGGTATGCCGCTTTCGCCGTCTCCTTTGGAGTTAGCGTTCTTTTTCTAATTCAGCATAGGCGAGAGGAACTCAGCAGTCCCATTAGCTGGTTGCCAAACACCAAGATGTTGGATGAAATCAACTATCGGTCCATTGTGATAGGGTTCCCCATGCTAACGGTGGGAATCATTACCGGGGCAGCATGGGCGCACTATGCATGGGGAACTTACTGGAGCTGGGATCCAAAGGAAACCTGGTCCCTGATTACCTGGCTCATCTATGCGGCATTTCTCCATGCCAGGATTTCTCGGGATTGGCGGGGAAGGAAGATGGCCTTCTTATCACTCATGGGCTTTCTGGCCGTTTTGTTCACCTACTTTGGGGTTGCATATCTGCTCGCCGGCCTCCATAGTTACGCAAGCCCATCATAGGGAAGTCTCATGAAATAGAGCTAGTGGCCATAAATGGTGTATATTTCCTCATCGAGCATCCGGACCCAATTCTTCCTGAGGACTCTTTCGGCCTCTTCCATATTGTCTACCCCCACAATGAGCACGGCGTGTTCAGACCTGGCCAAACAGGTATAGAGGTAATCTATGTTGATGTTCGCCTCTTTAAGGGGTTTCAGGACGGCATTGAGCCCGCCGGGGTGATGCGGTGCTTCAACGGCCAATACATCCGTAATTTTGACGGAGTAGCCATGGCTTCTCAATACGTTGGAGGCCTTGCCGGGATCATTGGCGACAAATCGAACGGAGCTGATATCGGCATGTTCGGCCACACTCAGGGCGATGACATTGATCCCGTTCTCCCCCAAATATGCGATCACCTCGGAAAATTTCCCCGGAACGTTCTCCAAGCTGATGGAAATCTGTTTTACGGCCATCCCTTCCTCCCATTCAGAATGGTATTTCAATCGTAGCTGTGGCCCTCCGTGAAGGCCTTCTTGTTCAAGGTGACCATCGATTTTCCCCTTGCGGAGAATGCGTCCTGCACTGCCTTTTCAGCCCCAGCAACTGACACGAGACCTGTTTTTTTGACGAAGAACCCCAACATGACCATGTTCACAATCCGCTCATTGCCCAATCCCCTCGCTATGTCATTGGCCGGAATATCCAAGAGTTCGATATCACCACGAATGGGCCTGGCTTCGATCATGCTCGAATTCAAGAACATGATGCCGCCGGATTGGACCACGTTTTGAAATCGAGACAGTGACGGATTGTTCATAACGACGACAAATTCCGGAGATGAGGCGACGGGCGAGGCAATCTCCTCATCCGAGATGACCACAGTGCAGTTTGCAGTTCCTCCCCTTACCTCGGCTCCGTATGATGGGAGATAGGTGGTATTCTTCCCATCGACCATTGCCGCGTAGGCGAAGATATACCCCATTGATAGTACCCCCTGCCCCCCAAATCCCGAAAAGATGGTGTTGATCAGCATGCTTTGACCCTTTTCGTTACATCCTTGATAACACCGAGGGGGTAGTACTTGACGATCTCCTTTTCGATCCATTGACAGGCCTCAGCGGAACTCATCCTCCAGTTGGTGGGGCACGGAGACAATATCTCGACCAAGGAGAAGCCGAGTCCGTCTAGTTGGACTGTAAAGGCTTTCGCAATGGCCTTCTTGGTTCTCCCTATATTGACGGGGCTATTTACTGCCGTTCTTTCAATGTAGGCACTTCCGTCGGTTAGAGCCAGCATTTCACTCAACCTGATGGGGTAACCATCCCGAGCTCCTTCCCTCCCACCCGGAGAAGTCGTTGTCTGTTGGCCCAACAGCGTAGTTGGAGCCATCTGACCCCCCGTCATACCATAGCAAGCGTTATTGATGAATAGCGCCGTAATGTTCTCACCCCGATTCGCGGTATGGATCGACTCGGCGGTTCCGATTGCGGCGATATCACCGTCTCCCTGATACGTAAACACTAACCGGTCAGGAAGGGCCCTTTTGAGACCCGTCGCCAAGGCGGTCCCCCTTCCATGGGGGGATTCCCCCATATCGATATCCAGGTAAAAGTATGCAAGGACCGCGCACCCCGCGGGGGGAACCCCGATGGCGATTTCCCTCAGGGCCATCTCATCGATAACCTCCGCCACCAAGCGGTGAACGATGCTATGGCCACACCCGGGACAATAGTGGAATGAAACCTTCTTTAGACTCTTCGGCCTAGAAAAAACCTTCTTCATACGCCTATGCTTATAGCCTCTTCTGCAAGTATTGGCTCGATATAATACGGGAGATCTCCAAAGGGGTCGGAACGATGCCCCCCGGTCTCCCATAAAAGTGGACATCTCCATACCTTCCCAGGGCAATTCTCACATCCTCAACCATCTGCCCCATGTTCATCTCGAAGACAAAAAAGAGCTTGATTCTCTTGCCCAATTCCGCGAGGATCGCTCCCGGAAAAGGCCAGAGGGTAATGGGCCTGAATAATCCAACCTTCAGACCATCCTCCCTCACCCTGTTTACCGCTCCCTTTGCGATACGCGCCGCGGTCCCAAAGGCAACGACTGCCATATTGGCGTCCTCCAGCAGGTAGGTTTCATATTTGGCCTCCTTTTTTTGAATCCTTTCATATTTCCTCATCAGCTTCCAGTTGTGTTCCTCTTCCAGTACGGGGTCCAAAATGAGCGATCTAATGACGCGGCCGGGCCTATCCTTTGCCCCTGTGATGGTCCAATCCTTTTGCGGGAGCCGTTTCGGATTCGTATGGTCGGGAAACTCAACGGGTTCCATCATTTGGCCCAGCATTCCATCAGCAAAGATGATGACGGGGGTCCTGTAAATATCGGCTAAATCGAAGGCTTTCATGGTGAGCTCTGCCAATTCTTGACAGGAACTGGGGGCCAGAACAATGTTCCTGTAGTCCCCGTGTCCCCCTCCCCTGGTAGCTTGAAAATAATCCGACTGAGCAGGGGCGATATTGCCCAAACCGGGGCCTCCCCTGCAAATATTGACGATTACGGCCGGCAATTCTAAGGCCGCCAGATAGGAGATACCCTCCTGCTTCAGGCTGATCCCCGGGCTGGAGGAAGAGGTCATCACGCGGGCCCCCGCCATGCTGGCACCGATTACCATATTGATGGCTGCCAATTCACTCTCGGCTTGAACGAATACGCCGTCCTTTAGTTTCGATAACGCCCCGGACATATATTCGGGTGTCTCGTTTTGAGGAGTAATGGGATAGCCGAAATAAAACCGACACCCTGCCCTTATGGCAGCCTCACCCACGATGTGGTTTCCCCTCATCAAGACCTTAGCCACGATAGACCTCTATTGCGACCTCCGGACAGACAATGGCACATATCGAGCAGCCCGTACATTTTAGCTTCTCTTTTTTGGCTTTTTTCTCCGTAAAATAGGCGGCGTGATACCCATTGAGATTGAGATCGTTGGAGAGCGAAATGAGCCCCTTGGGACAGAACTCGATGCACAACATACATCCCTTACAGAATTCCTGATCAATCTCAATATATCCCTTCAACTTCGCTCCCCGAATGAAAAAGATAAACCCTTAAAATAAAACGACAAGCTGAAATGTCAAGCTTTTTCTCTAAGATGTTCCTTCTCGGAATGTTAATGCCTTGACTTTCAACTATGGTAAACAATATATTTTATCATCAACTAAGAAGGCCGTTCCAGGGGCGAAGGAAATGAACGACTCCCTTGTTGACTTGGAAACAAAGAATAAGCAGCTGATCATGATCGGCGGGAAGGGCGGAGTGGGAAAGACGACGTGCGCCACGGCCATTGCCGTTCATTTCGCCCGTTTGGGAAGAAAGACGTTGGTTATCTCCAGCGATCCAACCCCATCCCTTTCCGATATCTTTGAGACAGAGATCGGAGATCGACAGACCCCCATCGTAGCCGTTGATGGCCTCTATGGCATAGAGATCAGCTCCGATGTCGTCCTCAATATGTGGAGGGAACGATTTGGTCCCGAAATCTATGAGGTTATCTCCTCCTTCGCGGATATAGACTATGACTTCGTAGATTATATTGGTACCGCCCCCGGCATAGAGGAGGAGTACATGTTGAACTACATCCTCGGGCTCGTCGAGAGCAAGGAATTCGATCTGGTGGTTTGGGATACAGCTCCTGCCGGGCACACCTTAAGGCTACTCCATCTGCCTCAGATCTTCTTGAAACACCTGGAGGCAGCTACGAAATTCTATATGAATATCTACAGTTATTTCGAGAAACTGAAGGAAACCGTGAAACTCCAAAAGGGCAAACGCACCCTTCTGGAGATAATCAGCAACTGGGAAGCCTTGGCCCTTAAGATCGTCGACTTCATTCGGGACCAGGAGAAGTCCGAGTTCATCGTCGTCACCATACCCGAGGCCCTCGGGGTCAAACAGACGGAACGGATTATCGCCGATTTCGATCAGTACGAGCTCATGGTAAACCACATGATTATCAACAACGTCGTTAAAGAGGCGGATTGCCCTTTCCACAAGGCGAGAAAGACAATGCAGTCGGGGTATATAAAGATCCTCGAGGAGCGATACCGGAAGACAACAAGATTGATCCAGGTTCCCCTGGCCCCTCACGAGATCAAGGGAGTTGAGCGTATCGAGCAGGTATCGGAGATCCTCTTCTCCAAGTAGTCGAACTATCAATCTCTGCGGATAATTCTTAGGAGGCACTGTGACCATTTCAAGACGAGCCCAAGGGGTTAAGCCTTCTCCCACTCTGACCATCACCGCAAAGGCAATGGCCATGAAGGCAGAGGGCATTGACGTAATCGGATTCGGTGCCGGCGAGCCGGATTTCGACACCCCGGAACATATCAAAAAGGCCGCTATCAAAGCCCTCGAGGAAGGGTTCACCAAATATACGGCTGCAGGCGGGATCAATGAGCTGAAGGACGCTGTTATCAGGAAATTCAAGCGTGACAATGGATTGGATTATGAGCGAAACCAAATTCTCGTCTCCTGTGGTGGGAAACACTGCCTCTACAACCTGGCCCAGGTGCTCTTCGATGCGGGGGACGAGGTCATAATCCCATCGCCTTATTGGGTCTCCTACCCTCCCATAGCCATTCTGGCCGACGCCGTTCCCGTTATCCTCGAGACGACCGAGGGAAGCGGATTCAAGATAGACCTGGACGATCTGAGAAAGGCCATCACCAAAAGAACCAAGGCATTGGTCTTGAACAGCCCGTGCAATCCCACGGGGACGACGTATACGGAGAGTGAACTGAGGGCCATCGCGGATATAGTCCTGGAGAAGGGAATTTACGTAATTTCAGACGAGATTTACGAAAAGATCGTCTACGATGGGTTTAAGCACGTGAGCATCGCCTCCTTTAATGAGGAAATCAAGGAGAGGACCATCATTGTTCATGGTGTCTCCAAGACGTACTCAATGACCGGTTGGCGGATTGGATTCGCCGCGGGACCGAGTTTCATCATAGAGGGCATGAATAAGATACAGGGTCAGAGCACATCCAACCCCACTTCCATCTCCCAAAAAGCCTCTCAAGAGGCCCTGGATGGGCCGCAGGATGTAGTTCAGGTCATGGTACGAGAATTCCTCAAAAGACGGGACTACGTGGTCAATAGGTTCAACTCGTTGGAGGGAGTCTCCTGTGTCAAGCCCACGGGCGCTTTCTACGCCTTACCCAATTTTTCGAGCTATTTGGGCACGTCCTTCACGGGGAAACCCATAAAGGACTCAATGGATTTAGCTGATTACTTTCTCGACATCGCCCGGGTCGCTGTCGTCCCCGGCGTTGCCTTCGGTGCCGAGGGGTTTGAGAGGCTTTCCTTCGCCACCTCAATGGAGAATATCGAGATCGGCATGGACAGAATTGAAAAGGCGCTCGGCGAATTGGATTGAGGGAACCATACCGGGTCTCACCTTCCGCCCACATTTCCAAGCTCTTCCCTAAAATAATCCTCCAAGATTTTTCGGTGGTCGAACGCGATGTCTTCGGGGAGGTTATGGTGTTCGAAGATTCCCACTTCTTGGGCATCATCCCTGGCCTCAGGATTCCCCTGAGCCCTTGCTATATAAACTGTTGATATTGAATGAAATCTGGGATCCCTCTTGGGATGGGAATAGGTATGAAATTGCCGAATAAGATGGACCCGAAGCCCCGTCTCCTCTCTGGCTTCCCGAACCGCTGCCTCTTCCAGACTTTCCCCGTAATCCACGAAACCTCCGGGGATGGCCCAGCCGGGGGGTTCGTTTTTTCTCTTGATCAAGACAATTCCCTTTTCACCTTCGCTGGCCTCAACTTCAATGATGATGTCCACGGTGGGAAAGGGGTTCTTGTATTCCTTTACCTTGGCCCTACATTGAGGGCATTGGACAAATCTCCTCATTTTTCCCCCTCTACAAGATTCGTCCTCCACCATATGCCTTGCCCATGTTCAGTAATTCTTTTCTCAGCGTGTCTAAGGCGATGATGGCCGCTCTCTCGCGAAGCATCCGCTTTGTTCCCCCCAGTTGATAATCCGCCCATCTCTCCGTGCCTTCAGAGGCAATGCCGATATAGATATGGGCCCTGATTTCCCCTCCCTCTCTTGAGGCCCCTTTTTCCGGAAAACCCGAGACGGATAATCCTATATCACTCCGACATCGCTCCCTCGTTTTCTCTGCAAGGCAGAGGACGAATTCTCCCCCCTCTTTCTTGAGCTCGCTCAATTCTCCCATCCC
>CAYFXP010000205.1:0-1515 GCA_964346935.1 uncultured Syntrophobacterales bacterium | reverse complement strand
CGAAGCTCAGTTGGTTGCAATGCGGAATTGACATCTATTGTTCCGTTTCCTCAAGGGATTTCTCCGCATACATACGCTTCACCTTTTCCCTCCCCCCTATGATGGCATCAACAACGGGGGCGTTATTGGGAGGACAACCCCTGACGAAACGTTTTCCCCTTTTCTGCTTTGGCACACACTGTCCAACGGAAACGATCCCGTCCCTTGAGATGGCCTTTGGGATATCGGGATCCCCTGTTATGACGGTCACCCCGGGCAGGTATTTCAGCTGGCCCCCATTCCTCATATCGACGAGGGCGCTCATTGCGGTATTTCGACAGCCCGTGCAGGTGATCCCCCCGAAGAGGAGGGAGAACCCATCAACCTCAACGGGATCATCCTCCACGGACCTTATGAACCTCCTCTTCACGTTATCCAGGGGCTCGCCCGGGAGCTCTATCATTTGCTTATCCATAACTCCCAAACCGCGTTCAGCGGCAAATTTCGTTATCAATACCTCCTGCGGGTCATACCCCATGATCTGGCCGCATATGGAATCCACTGCGACCAGATCCTTTCCCGCGATAATAAGGTTCATCTCAACGGGGCGTCCGAAAATTGGGCCCAGCCCCTCTTGACAGAGTATGGCATCGACGATGGCTAACCTCGGTTTCAGGAACATAGTGATATCGACGACCCCCTTGAAAACCCCTTTTTGATGCATCTTCCGCTTCTGTTCATCGGTTACCAAGCCCTTCAACTTTTTCAAGCTGCACGTGATCTCGGTCTGGTCGTGGGTCTTCATCTTCGGCACGCTAATGATGACATCGGCTTGGGTGACCAATTCGAAGGTCTCCACTTTCTCTAAGAGCTCTCCTCCCTTAATGTCCACCGTAACCTTCGGCGTTGACTTCAAGTCGATGACCTCGTATCCTTCCCTCCTCAGGTTCCCGTAACCCGAGCCGGCTATCACCTTTCCCATATCGACACCAACGGCGGATGACTCCGCTATCACGGGCCTTGCCCCAAAATCCCGGACGATGTCGACAACGGCTCTCGTCACCTCCGGGCTCGTTATCACCGCTGACTGAGGATCTGTAGGCGGCGCCACCCAGCTGGGGTTGATTAAGACCAAGTCCTTCCGGGAAATGATATCCTCGAGCCCACCAATGAGGTCAATGCCCCTCCTTATCGCGTCCTTAATCTCCTCTCGGGAGGGACTTCTGGAAGTCCTTACAATGGCTACCGCGCTCCCCGGCATTGAACCCTCCTTTTCAGCGTAAGGCCTCTCAAGAAATTGAGGTTCCGCCAGATTTCCTATGATTTTGATTCATACTACTTAAGGGTATTGGATGTCAAGGTGAAAGGGGTTCCCTGATCCACCATCAAGGCATCATCTGCGGCGTTGCCCTCGATCGTTCCTCCTTGCGGCGTATTACTCCATACGCCTCAGTCGTCGCTCCTCGGCGCCTTGCATCTAATACCTTGCTGGTGATCAGGAATGCTCCATAGCCTGCTGATTACAGTCTTGATGCC
>CAYFXP010000204.1:0-4897 GCA_964346935.1 uncultured Syntrophobacterales bacterium | reverse complement strand
GGTCCCACAGTACCGAAGGGAGCTCAGATCATAATAATCTGTCCTGTCGTGTTCCAGCATCATTCGGTACATGGTAGGAACCGCGAACATGTTGGTTGCCCTATACCGCTGAATATGGTCGAACAGAGCATCCAGAACAACCCCGGGTAGCACGATGAGAATCTCTCCACCAATGAGCAGGGGAGACATTGCATCCATCTCACCTATGATGTGATAGAGAGGGGCCGAAAGCACTGTCATACATTCCCCCAAAGGGGTGACAGCTTCGCTCGCCCTCCTCCATTCTAGGGCCTTGTAAAGAAAGAGCCCTGTTGATATAGGCACGCCCTTCGGAAACCCTGTGGTTCCACCGGTGTAGAGAATGAGGGCAGTCTTATCCCCACCATCCCCTTGGAGATGCGGCAAAGAAGCCGGACGACCATTCCTCAGCAGCTCTATGAAGGAGAAGATCCCCTCTCCCGAGGGAAACTTTCCCCTCGGAATCCTGTCAAAGCCCTTTGCGATCAACCTTTTCCACCACGGGACGAGATCAACCATATTCGTAACGACGATCCTCTTCAACGAGGGTTCAGGGAGAATTTCAGTCACATAGTTAAAATTACTGTCCATGCACAATATCGTCTCTGCCCCGGTGTTATTGGCCATGTATTTCAGGTCATAAGACGTATAAACGGGGGCAACAGGGACAGCGATAGCACCGAGCCTCTGGAGGGCCAGCCAGGCTACAATGGTCTGTGGAATGTTGTAAAGATATAAAATAACCCGGTCCCCTTCTCGGACACCCAGTTTGCAAAGGGATGCTGCAAATTTGAGAACCATTTCCCTCAGCTGGGAGTAACTCAATTTTTTACCCAAATAGATGAGCGCTGGCTTAGCTTCAGACCTTTTCGCTGCTTCTTCAAAAGAGCCATAAATGGTCTCAGAGAGTAACTCTATCATTCCTCTCCCGTCTTATATGCCAAGATAGGCCGCTTTTACCTCCGGATTATCCATGAGCTCATGCCTCTTGCCCGCGAAGACCAGCATGCCATTTTCTATCACGTATCCTCGATCGATGATGGGCATGAGCGGCCGTGCAAACTGTTCGGTTACCACCACGGTGATCCCTTCTTGACGGACGTCCCTCATCGCCCGAGCTAAATCCGCTTGTAGAAGGGGGCTTAATCCGAGCAGGGGCTCATCCATGAGCAACAATCGAGGCTTTGCCACCAGGGCGATACCAATGGCCAGCATCTGCTGTTCGCCCCCGCTGAGCAACCCCGCCTTTCTTTTCTTCAGATCCCTCAATAGTGGAAAAAGTTGGAAGACGAACTCTATTCTTTCCCTGACCTCATATCTCTTATGCAGGTATCCAGCTATCTTCAAATTCTCCAGAACATCGCTATCTCGCCAGATGGGGTGCCTTTCCTGGCTAAGGACAATGCCTCTTTTAACCCTTTCACTGGGCTTCATGTCAAGGATGTCTTCGTTTTCAAATTTCACTTCACCAAGGATCGTGATTCTCTCTCCTCCTCTCCGGTCTTCCTTCTTCTTCATATCAATGATTAACCCAGAGATGGTGTTCATGAGGGTCGTTTTCCCAGCGCTGTTGGACCCAAGCACAGCCACAATCTCCCCCTTATGAACCTCAAGGCCAAGATCGTTCAAGGCAAGAGCGTTTTCGAAGAATACCATGAGATTTTTTACCTCTAACATGAGCTCCATTCTATTGCCTCTCCTTGAGTCAATAGGAAACTGAGGCTTTCCAAGATCAGATTAAGTTATCTCGACCTCCGTTCCGAGATACGCCCTCTTTACGTCTTCGCTCTCCATCACCTCTTCAGGTGAGCCCTCAGAGATCTTCTGGCCGAAGTTCAAGATAAGCACGCGCTCAACAACGCGGAAGAGCTCACGCAATCTGTGCTCAATCATAACGATGGTTAACCCCTCTTGGTTAAGCTTTTCAATGATAGGTAAAATGCTCGCCACCTCGGACATGGACATTCCTGAGAAGAGCTCATCGAGAATGAGCAAATCCGGGCGAATGGCCATAGCACGAGCCAGGTCAAGGCGCTTCAGATACCCATGGGGTAGGCTGCTGGCTAATTTGTAAGGCACAAAGGAATCGCGCTCAAATCCCATATCATCCAGGAGATCAATGGCCATATCATCTTTCTCGCCATATCGACCTCCCCTTAGCTTCTTCAACCTAGGAGAACACAAGGGAATGATAAGATTCTTGTAGGCGGGAAGGTTGTAAAAAAGCCTTGCCATCTGAAAGGTGCGCGCAATTCCGATCTCAGCTATAGTATAGGGCATTTTGCCAGTAATATTTTTCCCTCGGAAAATGACTTTCCCTGCATCAGGCTTTACAAACCCAGTGATCAGATTTACGAGCGTCGTTTTTCCGGAACCATTGGGGCCAATGATTCCCAAAAACTCCCCCTGTCGCAGTTCAAAACTCACGTCGTATACCGCGAGCACGCCGCCGAAATACTTTCTTAACTTCTCAACTCTTAAAAACGGCTCGTCCCCCATCTTATTTGACCTCTACGATGCTTTCGAATTGATGATATTTCCTCTCCAAGTAATGAAAAATGCCTTCCGGCAGACCGATGACGCTGACGATGAGGATCACACAGTAAATGGCGATCCTTAGTCCTCCTAAAGCTCGTAATCCCTCGGAGAGGGGCACCAGGATCATGCTCCCCAATGCTGCACCAGCAAAAGACCCCGTCCCTCCCAAAGCCGTGGCAGCCACGGGTAAGATGGAATAATCCAGGGCAAAGACCGTCATGCCCACAAACTGATAGTGGTGAGTCATGAAGGCACCAGCAAAAGCTCCCACCGCGCCAGCGAGAAAAAGGGCCTGAACTTTTCGCCAATATATGTTGATCCCCGCGCTCATTACCGCGCGGTCGTCATCCCGAATGGCTCTCAATACCAAGCCGTAATCCTGGTGAATAATCCTTCGAAAGACAAAAAGACAAACTAAGAAGGCCACAACAGCCAGATAACTTCCGATCCATTCGCTGTGAAAAGGAACGAGGGCAGATAGCCCGTGTGAGCCCCCTATAAGGCCTGTGGTTTCAATCATCTTCATAAACAAAATGGGAAGCATGAGGGTAACCATTGCAAAGTAAACTCCTCTTAATCTCACCACAGGCGAGAGCAAAACAGCACAAAAAAGGCCCCCACCTATTGTAGCGATGGGCAAGGTGATCAAAGGAGGGAGACGGAGGTAGTAACTGAGTGTTCCAGCGAGATAAGCGCCTGCACCGAAAAACAGGGCTTGTCCGAGGGAAAACAATCCACATGAAGCCAGGAGGTCCCAGCTTAAGGCAAGAAGGCCATACATACACGCGTAAACGAGAACCCTCCCCCAGTAACCCTTCAGCACTAAAGGCAAGACAAGCAAACCGGCGACTGGCAAAATCCTTGGCAAAAGCAAGTATGATATTTCTCTATAGGATGAAATGGCAAAAATGGTTTCAGCTCTGGCTTTTATCCCTCTATCCAGTCTCTTCTTTCGATACGTGATTCCAACCTCAGCCATCTTAAACCCTTTCTTCAAGTTCCTTTAATTTCCCGAACATGCCAGAGGGCCTAATGATCAAAACCAAAACAATAGCTGCTAGAGGGACGATTATCATCCATTTAGCGCCGATGTATTTCGCCGCAGCAACTTGACCAAATCCAATGATGAAGCTCCCGACGATCATCCCCAGGGTGCTCTCTAATCCCCCGACGATTGCGACGGCTAAGGCGTAAATCAGTACCTCATATCCGATGGATGACTCCATAACCCCCAACGGGAGCACCACCATAGCGGCCACGGCTGCTAACGCCGACCCAAAGGCCAGGCTGAGCGCACCTATCCAATCGGATTCTATACCAACGGAAAGGGCTGTGCGTTCGTTCTGGGCCATTCCCCTGAAGGCCAGTCCGATCCTTGTATGGTGAACAAAGAGCCACAACAGGATCACCAAGACCAATCCAGTACCGAGCACGAACAGGCGCTGGTAATCAACCGCCACATTCCTTATTTCGACTCCACCCCTCAAGAAAAGGGGGAGGCTATATCGAATCCCATAAAAACCTCTCCAAGTCAGAAATTCTAGCATTGCCACTCCTGCCGCAAAGGTTACAATCAGCTCAGCAAGGGCAATCCCCCTAACGCGCAGCAAGAGCCCCCAATACAGGACGAACCCTAAGAGCCCCGTTATGACCACGGAAAGCAGTCCCGCCATGAAAAAAGGAAGCCCTGCGTAGTTCAAAAATGACCATGCAGTAAAGCCACTGAGGATGAAAAGCGCCCCATGGGAGAAATTGGCCAACCCACTAATGCCGTATACGAGGCTGAACCCTACAGTGTAAAGAGCCAGGGTAATACTGCTTATGGTGCCATAGATGAGAAGCGACATCTCTCCACGTCTTACCCAATTCTGGTGGCTAAGATACCATCGTCGGGAAGATTTGCTGAGGGGTGGACGAATCTTTGATAATTTGCCCACCCCTCTCCCTATCGGTCTCTGTCTTCTACTTCATCCAAGGAGGAAGCACGATCTTTCCTTCGGCGAGAAACTCGGGATACACAGGCACTCTCACTAACTCCCCTTTCTCGTCTTTCTGCCACTGGAAAACTACCGCCACGCCCGTCTCATTGGGATCTTTCTCACCGAAGATCGCTATGTGATTCTCGTTGAACTTTATCCTGCCCGATACGCCTCTATAATCGGTCTGCTCCAAGGCGGAAACGAGCTTATCCGCTTCAAGGCTTCCAGCCCGTTCGATTGCTTCAGCCAAAATAAAGACCGCGTCATAGGCGGAGGAATTCACGGCTGGGGCTTCGGGGAGGGGTCCATGCTTCTCTTCGAACTTTTTGAGGAATTCCCCCGGCTTCTGCATCTTCCGCAAA
>CAYFXP010000203.1:0-2136 GCA_964346935.1 uncultured Syntrophobacterales bacterium | reverse complement strand
CTCTTTGCCTGGCACAATCGAGTTCGCAAAGTCGTCGGCCGGGATGCCCTCGACTATGTGACGGAGCTGAAGATCGACGGAGTCGCCGTCTCCCTGCTCTATAAGGACGGCCACTTGGTGCGAGCGGCCACCCGCGGCAGTGGAACGGCGGGAGAGGATGTAACGGCAAATATCCGGACAATTGGTGGCATCCCCGCCCAGTTGGGGAATGGACCCCTTCCCCTTCTCTGTGAAGCAAGGGGGGAGATGTATATGAGCAAGAGGGGGTTCGACACCCTCAACAGGACGCGTTTAAAAGCCGGGCTCCCCCTGTACTCCAGCCCGAGAAATGCCGCCTCCGCCTCGCTGAGGCAAGGGGACCCCTACATAACCCGGGAGAGACCGTTGGACGTTTGGATCTTCGGGATCGGCTCTCTGGAGGGAAAGGAGTTGGAGAGACACTGGGAAATCCTCGAATACTTGGCGTCCCTCGGGCTTAAGATTAACCCCCATAACCAACGACATCAATCCATTGAATCGGTTTGGAAATACATTGAGCGCTGGAGTCGAAAACGAGATGAGCTCCCCTATGATACCGATGGAGTGGTGGTAAAGCTCGATTCCCTGACAGATCGGGAGAAGGCTGGGGAAATCCTCCGGGCCCCCCGATGGGCCTTGGCCTATAAGTTTCAGCCCGTGGAGGCGACAACTCGGCTCAAGGATATCTTTATTGTCATCGGGAGGACGGGGTCCATCAAGCCCTTTGGGCTCCTTGAGCCGGTGCGTGTGGGAGGGGCTACTATTCGGGTTGCCCCCCTGAACAATGAAGAGGATGTTCAGCGGAAGGACATTAGAATTGGCGACCACGTCGTAGTACGCCGTGCAGGAGGCGTCAGGCCGGAGGTGGTTAAACCCATTGAGGCCGTTCGAACGGGAAAGGAGAGGCCTTTTCAGGTACCCCGGTTTTGTCCTTCGTGCGGCGCCCCGATAACGAAGATACCGGGGCAGGCCTTTTCGCGATGTTCAGGAGGGAGGTGTCCGGCCCAGGTCGCCCAGCACCTGAGGCAGTTCGTTTCGGAGGATGGGATGAACATGGTCGGGGTGGGGGATGCGCTCTGTTACCAACTGGTCAAGAGGGGCATGGTCGAGGATGTAGGCGACCTTTACTTCCTGGGAAGGAAGGATTTGGAGAGGGTGGGCTTCAAGGGAAAGAATGCGGACCGAGTCCTTGGCTCCATTGCCGAGGCCAAGCAGAGACCCCTGCAGAAGCTCATCTTCGCCCTGGGAATTCCAGAGGTGGGAGTGGGGACGGCCAGGGTCCTTGCGAAACACTTCTCCTCCCTCGATGCGTTAGCCAACGCGCAGCCGTCGGATCTGGAACGGGTACCGAGTATCGGTCCCAAGGTGGCCCAGGCCATAACGACATTCTTTGATTCCCCCACTACCCGGAACATCTTGAGGAAACTGAGGCGGGCTGGGGTTGGGATTTGAGGGGTTGATGCCCAAATGACATTGGTTCGGCAGTGCTGCGGTCAAACAAAGGATCAAATCCGAAATCGACTCGGCCGAGTTCGTCGCGGGCCGAAGCACTACATCCTACACAATATCAAAATCCAAATGACAAAGGTGAAAGGCTAAGGTTGAGCTTGAGAGGATGAGATTGAAGGAGAAATGACAAGTGACCGATAACTGATAACGGACACGGATCACGGACACGAAACACGAGCACAAACACGATTCTCTAACGCGGTCTGCCGTCCGCCGTCTTCGGTCCTAATGATCACGGGGAATTCCGAAAGGTTTTCATCGCCTCTTGGAGTAGAAGCTCTCCTTGATGGGTGTACTTAGGCGAGAAATGGTAGGGCACCAGGTGTTTGACCCCAGCCTGGCGAGCGAGCTGGCCCGCCTGTTGGGCCGTGAGGTGGAACTTCTCCGCCGCCAAATGTACATCTCTCTGTAGGAAGCTCGTCTCGATGAACAACATATCGGATCCCTTGGCTAGCTCGACGATCTTGCGAGCGTTGCCCTCGTGGTAGATTGCATCGGCAACGTAGGTAATCTTCTGACCGGGAACGATCCTCACGATATTCGCCTTCAATTCTCCTAGGGGGAATGCCCTTTCCTTTACCTGGCCCTTCTCCTTCCACCATACCCTGA
>CAYFXP010000202.1:0-2315 GCA_964346935.1 uncultured Syntrophobacterales bacterium | reverse complement strand
TCAAAATGGCCTTGAAGGTAAAGATTAAGGAGGTGAAAAGGGAGGGCAGCATACTTCGGGTCGGTGTTGAGGTGGCCAACGTGGGATCAGGTCATAAAACCCCTACGGGGACCCCCTCGCGCAAGCTCATTTTGAGGGCGATCGTGAGGGACAAATCGGGGAGGCTTTACCTGGAAAATGAAAAGGCATTCGAGAAGGTCCTGATGGACGAAAACAAGGAGATTCTAAGAGAGGACCATGAGATTCTCTTAAGGGCTGCCCGGATATACTATGATAACCGCCTGTCGCCAAAGGAGGTACGGGAAGTATGGTACTCCTTCACTATCCCGTATAAGGATTTGCTGGAAAACTACGAGCAAAAGCTATTCATCGAAGCCAAGGCTATGTATCAATACTTGCCGAGAGTATTGGCGCCGCGTCGGATGGAGATCGAGGTGGCGGGCGATGTAAAACAGCCCCAATGAGATGACGCAAGCGCGAGTGAGCACACCAAAGAGCGAGAGGCGCTCTCAGGAGACGACGAAGATGTGGCATCCCTGATAACGGCTTGGTCCTTTTTGGCAACCTCCTAAGGAGTAAAGCGAACCGTATCCCAAAAGATTCCCATCGATTGTACCCCCCCGATTCGCTCCTCCTCGAGCACGAGGGCAGCTATTCACGAAACAACGACTCGATGAATTTCTCCACGAAAATACGTGAATTGGAGCGGACCTACCGAGTTATGGCAGAAACTGTTGACACCGTATCATAAGGGGTCCCTCGACAGGCTATATCTACATTATTTCCCCGATATGAAAATACACTTTTTCCCCGATAGACTGGTGAGATGAAAAATGGTAAGAAACCCAGACATATACCGTTTAGAAGAGCTTTTCTTATATGGATACTATCAGATTGTTGCCGGCAGAGCCCGCGTATTCCATTGGCATAGCGGCTCGAAAACTGGGAATTACCATCCCCAGCCTTCGCCTTTACGAAAAGGAGGGGCTCATCCTTCCTCTCAGGACTGCCACGAACCGTCGCCTCTATTCCATCAATGATTTGAGGATCGTTCAAACCACCAAGCACCTGATTCATCACCATGGACTGAATTTCGCCGGAATAAGGAGACTCATGGCTTTCCTTCCCTGCTGGAAAATACGAGGCTGCAATCCAGTCCTCTACCGTAGATGCGAGGTTCCTCATATAACTGATAGCCCGTGCTGGAGCAGCGGAAAAGCGAGATGGCGGGAATGGGATGGCGATTGCCAGTCATGCCCTGTCTATGAAATGGCGAGTCAGATAGGTCAATTGAGCATCTACGACTTGATGAGGTATACTAAAAAAGAAAAAAGAGGGGAGTTGAGAGGGAAACCCACTGCTCTCTAATCGCCATTTACTATTTTCGACTAATGACTTTTTAAGGAAGGGGGCGAACATGAAGATCAAGAGAAGGGATTTTCTGAAGGTCAGTGCCGCTGCCACGGCAGCAGCGGCAGTAGGAGCCCCGAGGCTCAATGCCTTTGCGCAGGGCAAAGGCATAGCAGTGGGGTACGGCAAGACGGCAACGGGCCAGTGGAAGCCCACCACCTGCCAAGGGTGCACCACGTGGTGTCCTGCCGAGGTTTTCGTGCAGAGTGGACGGGCCGTCAAGGTGAGGGGAAATCGCTACTCAAAGCAGAATGACGGTTACCTCTGTCCGAAGGGCCATATCTCTCTGCAGCAACTTTATGACCCCGACAGGGTAAAGGTCCCCATGAAGAGGACCAACCCCAAAAAGGGTAAGGGAGTGGACCCTAGGTTCGTTCCCATCTCATGGGACGAGGCCCTCAGTACCATCGCCGACAAGATGATGGAGCTGAGGAAGGCCGGGGAGCCCGAGAAGTTCATGGTAAACCGCGGAAGATACACCTATATGCGGGATACCATTTACAGCGCGTTGCCAAAGGTGTTTGGCTCCCCGAACGGGATATCCCACAGCGCCATATGTGCTGAGGCGGAGAAATTCGGGTCATATTATACTGAGGGCATATGGGGTTACAGGGATTACGACCTTGAAAACACCAAGTACGCGCTCATATGGGGCTGCGATCCCATAAGCAGCAATAGGATGATCCCGGCCACTATTACGAGGTTCGGCGACCTCCTCGACAGGGCCACCGTAGCTGTCGTTGACCCGAGGTTAAATTCCTCCGCAGCCAAGGCCCACGAGTGGCTTCCGGTCAAGCCCGGTACCGATGGCGCCCTGGCCGGCGCGGTAGCACATGTCATCCTCACCGAAGACCTCTGGAACAAGGAGTTCGTGGGGGACTTCAAAGGCGGCAAAAACCTCTTCA
>CAYFXP010000201.1:0-10959 GCA_964346935.1 uncultured Syntrophobacterales bacterium | reverse complement strand
GTTAGTCGCGACTCTCCCTTACATGGTTTCCATGGTCGCAGGGGGTGTCACCTTTCGGTGGCTACTCAATACCGAATTCGGTCTCGTAAATTCCGTTTTGCTATCGTTGGGGATAACGAGACAGCCCATCAACTTCCTCGGTGAGCCCGTCTATGCCATGGCATCCATTATCGGCGCTCATCTATGGTGTTCAATACCCCTCGCGACGCTTATCCTTCTGGCGGGAATGAAATCAATTTCGGCGGATGTGTATGAATCGGCCGAAATAGACGGCGCGGGGTTCTTTACTAAGTTCTTCTGCATCACCGTTCCCCTTATCAGGCCGCAAATCCTCGTCGTTCTGTTAATTCAGACGATGTTTTCCTTTCGACATTTTCCGCTCCCGTATGCCATGACCGGCGGGGGTCCGGGGGTGAGCACCAAAGTCCTGGCGATGCTTCTCCAGGAGAAGATGACTTTTCTCGTGTTTGGCTATAACTCCGCTCTCTCCGTAATCATGATGCTCATTACCCTTGCAATCGCATTTTTTTACCTGAAATTGATGACCGCGGAAAGGAGGTGATGTCAAACCAATCGCATTACGTAGGTTTTGGGATGATCTGTCAGGCCATAAACAAGGGAAAGGAGGGAAATCAGCATGAAGAAATTCTTAGCGGTATTGTGCGTAGTTTCGATCAGCTTATGCCTGTTCGCCCTCGGTTTGGGAGGGGCCGGGGCGGCGGAGAAAAAGCCGGATAAACTCGTGCTCATGAATGCCGGAACTCTCTCCGGGGACCCGGGCATCGATTTTCTGCGGCAGGAGTGGGGGAAGAAGCACGGCATTACCATCGAGGTTATCGAACAGGCGGAAAGATACCTCTTCGATAAAGAGCTCGCCGCGCTCTCGTCACAGGATCCGAGCATCGATTTGATGGCTGCCAACGAGAGATGGGTTCGGGACTGGGCGGCTGCAGGATGGTTGCAACCGCTCGATGACATTATGAAGGAAACGGTTCCCTACTACACGCCCGGCGTTGACGCCCAGCTCAAATACAAGGGCAAGTATTACGGCGCCCACGGCGGAAACATGGTCATGGTGATGTATTACCGGACGGATTTGCTCAAGGCGTTCGGAAAAGCGGAGCCGCCGAGGACCTGGGATGAACTAATCGAGTTCGGCAAATGGGCCACCAAAGATCTGAACGGCGATGGAACCATCGATCAATGGGGGGTGGTCCATGCAGGCACACCCGTTACCCACTTCGGCGATGTGGTCACTACGCTTATCCATCAACTCGGTGGAAAGGTCTACGATGACAACAAGATTACCGTAAACTCAGAAGCCGGGCGGAAGGCCCTGCAGGCTATCGTAGACCTGAGAAATAAGCACAAGATATCCCCTCCGGGTGTTAATACCTACGGGTCAAGTGAATGTCTGCAGGCCCTCAAATCGGGCACCGCCGCAATGGTCTTCTCGTGGACCTGGATGGGAAAGCTTCTCAACAAGAAAGGCTCGGAAATAAAGGACAACTGGAGCTGGGCTCTGCTCCCGGTACTGCCGGGGGGCAAACCTTCGTCAATGACGATTACCACGCCGCTGGTACTGAACAAGGCATCGAGGTACAAATCCTACGCCAAGGATTTTATTCGTTACTACACCAACTATGAGGGACAGGTAATCGAGGTTGTTAAGGAGTTTGGAAACGTCGCCCTGATGCCGAAGGTTTATGAGGATCCACGGGTAAAGAATCCGCCGCGGGAACAGCTGGAGAAGGTTAACCTTACGTTGGAGCAGTGGACCGAACTGCAGGGCAGAATCCTTGAGGCCATCAAGGTCGTGCAGGTGGAGCGAGCACGAAAACAGGGAGAGCTGGACAGAGCGCTGTGGCCGGAGATGAACGCGGCGTTGAGCGGAATCAAGAGCGTGGAAAAGGCGCTGGCTGACGCTGAGAAGCAGATGAACCGAATCAACCAGACCCTGTGATGGGGGTATGGAGCGGGTCTGTTGCGAGTCTCCGTGATAGACCCGCTTCGACTTTGAGAGAGGGGACTTAGAAGGGAGAGGGTATGGATATCGTTGTCGAATATTACGACCGTATTAAGGGGATACTGGATACCATTGTTTCCCGGGAAAGGGAGAACATAGAAAAAGCCGCACAACTGGTGGCTGAGACCGTTATCGAGGATAAATTGTTTTACGTCTTCGGCACGGGGGCCCATTCGATTGTGCCCGCCATGGAAGTGTTCCAGCGGGCAGGTGGGTTGTGCAACGTTTCCGGCATCTTTCCGCCGGGGCTCACTGACTTTACCGGCACACCCAAAACAGAGCGCGTCATGGGCTTTTCCTCGAACATCTACGACTACTATGGTTTACAGAAAGGCGATCTACTGATCATCTGTAACGTCAACGGAATAAACCCGATGACCATTGATGCCGCAGAAGAAGCAAAGAGGAGGGGTGTCAGAACCATCGGGGTCACCTCAGTTCAGTTCGCGGAGCAGGCGGAGCCGAATATCCCCAACCGGCATCCGAGTAACAAGAACCTTCACGACCTGGTCGACCTCGTTATCGACGCCCACGTCCCGGTTGGCGACGCACTGCTTGACGTGCCTGGGGTTGATGTGAAGGTCGGCCCGGGTTCGACGTACCCAATGGTCTTTATCGTTAACTCAGTGGTGGCGAGAGCTATTGAGATCGTTGCTCAGAAGGGGCATAAATCGCCGGTCCTGCTTTCCGGTAACATAAAAGCCGGTCCCGAGCACAACAAGAAATACAAGGAGAAATACAGGTTCCGCATTAGGCACTATCAATAATCCAAACCCCTCAGCCGAGCTCAGAGCCAACTTCGAGATCTCCACCCGTATCGGGTTTAGGGAAATGTGCTGAGTGGTGGCCCCCGCCGATCAAAACGATGCCCGCCCCATTGAGAATGGTTCTTTTTCTCAATAGCTGGAAGGACTTCCTCCGGGCTGCTAACCCATCAAGAGCATCTGAATGTGTTTTCCCAGATGATTCCGCAGCACTTCCTCGTGCAGTTCCCGATTTTGCCGAAGAATCGCCCCGATTCTCTCCCGGAAGCGATAACCGTCATCGGTCTTTTCGGTCAATACTGATCCGAAGGTGACGTGGAGAATCTGGCGACCATGGTCGTTATCCAGATAGATCCTCTCCAATTCCCCATCCTTCAGTTCATTCGCCTCGGGTGCGAGGTCCAATCTGGCGGAAATATGATAGCTGGCCCGATCCGCCTCGAAGCGCTGCCTGGCGAACTGGATGACCGACCTGAAGAACTCCTTATCAACTCGACAGACCGCTCGAAGGGCCTCAAGATAGCTGGTCCCCGCTGTTTTTACGTGAAAACGCCCTTTGCAAATGCGTCCGAAGCTCGGATATACACTTAGCTTATCGCTCCCGCTATGAACGCTGATCTTATACGGTCCAAACTGTTCTGCAATGGCCATGTGTTGTCTCAATGACTCATCAAAAAGGGAGAGATCGCCTTTGTAGTCAACGGCTTTCTCGAAATCCCCAACGAACCGAGGGGCGAGGCCCACGATTGAGGTATCATGTCGTTTTAGTTCAAGGGCGACGAAGAGGTGCTCCAGAGGTGAGGTGGGCTGAGGGGTTTCGTCAACGGAAATTTCCAGCTCGAAAGGCCTCGATCCCATATATTTTGTTACATGTCCGGCTATATCATACGTGTGGGCCAAAGCCCGGCCGTACTTTACCGCGGCATGCTTCAGCGAAAGCTCGTCGAAGGGTACTCGAATCTTCTCGTGGCCATTGTCGATTTCGAAAGTCTTCCCCCGATAGAGCTTGATAAAGTCCGAAGCCCCCTCAACCTTGTCATCAATAAGCTCACGGAATTTCCCTTCCATTTGGGATTCATCATAATCGTCGGCCTTTTGATCCACGTATTCAGAGGGATCAATGGTGAAGAAGACGAAACCAGCTTGGGCTGTGACCTCCACATCGGATTTCGTCTTCAGGTGATCCGCATCGGCACCAAAGGGCAGGATCCACCCAGCCCGAAAGACACCCCACGTGGCATCATCCATGACCTCGCACGCTGTTCGCTCCGTGCGGGACATCTCTCGGATCGATTGTTGGGCGAAAACAGGCAGAATTTTCCCTTTGGCACTGGCAGCGGCCATGGCGTGCCCGGGAGTTGCCAGGCCGATCCGATCCCCAAATCCGAATGTAGAAGTTACCCCGAGCGTTTGGGGACGGGTGTGAGGGGCGATCCGTCGTAAGACAGCTGCATTTGCGGAGCTCAGTGGTGCCACCAAGATCCACAATCCCCGCACCCCGGAGAATTCACCTCCGAAGCGCGTGAACCACGAGGGAACCTTACCCGCTTGGGAAACGCCGAGAAGCACGGCATCTCGATCCCGGTCCATCATCCCCAGCAGACCATCTGGCAGCCCGCAGAGGGAGGAAGGGGCTACCCTCCCGTCCTTTAGGAGGGCGTCGAGGTAACCAGCCACGGCTTTTCGCTTTTTCCTTTCCAAAGGCGTGGTACCTTGCTTTCCAAAGGCGTTGATCACGTGATCGACGGGATGCACGGTATTCCTCTCTTCATGATGGCACCGGTTACAAGAACTTTGCGTTTTTGCACCATAAAACCTCTCTTAGGGATTCATACCCTCAGCGATGTTCATGGGTGAGAATGGTTGATTAATCCGAATACGGTTCGAAATTAGCAGATCTAGCAAAAGCATCACCGCACGCGGTAACGGTTTATGGCCTCATCGTCGAGTTCGATTCCCAGGCCCGGCTCGTGGGGCACCGTGATGAAGCCATCTACCGCTTTTATGTCTGGCTTGGCTAAGTGTGTTCTTATCGGTGTTTCCTCAACACAGTATTCAAAGATAAAGGCGCTCTTTCGGGAGGCCAACCAGTGCAGGCCAGCCGCCAGGTTTATGGGCGTGGAATAGAAGTGGTTAACAACCCGAATGCCGCGAAATTCCGCCATGTCGGCGATCTTCCTGGATGCAGTAAAGCCGTTTCTGGCCAGATCGATCTGTGCGATATCGATGCAGCCGCGCTCAATGAGATCTCGCCAGGCATGTATGCCGGCTTCCCCTTCTCCAGCGGCAATAGGGACGTTAGAGGCTTGGCTCAATTCCCTGTAGCCATCCAGGTTGTCCTGTTGGAGCGGTTCTTCGAGCCAAAATATGCGGTATTGCTCGAACTGCTTGGCACGGATCTTGGCCGTCTTGGTATCCCAGCAGCAGCCGGCGTCGACTAGGACATCGTTTTCGTCCCCGACACCGAGCCGGGCACCCTCAACGAGGTCCAAGTCTAATTTCTCGCTGCGGCCCATGGGGGCCCAGCCGAACTTCACCGCTGTGAAGCCCTGATCAACCCATTTGTTGGCTTTTTCGCGGGTTTCCTTTCCATCTCGACCAAAGAGGTCGCTGGCATAAGCCCGAAATCGCTTGTGAAAAGCGCCCCCCAGTAACTGGTAAATGGGCTGTTTATAGTACTTTCCCGCGATATCCCACAACGCCATGTCAATACCGCCTATGGTGTGGACAACAACTGCACGGCGACCGTAGTAGAAACTCGATTGATACAGCTTTTCATTAACAACCTCGATGTCGAGCGGGTTCACGCCAAAGAGGAGGCGCCCCAGACCGGAAGCGACGCTGTGGCTCATAGGAGCCTCTACAACTGCTTTGGCGACCCGCGCAGATGAGTCCACCTCACCGATGCCCACGATTCCCTCGTCGGTATGAATCTTGATAATCAACGCATCTTGGGCTGCGGAAGCCTTGTCCTCCATTTCTGACTCCGGCAATCTCACCTCTATTGCCTCGACTTGGGTAATCTTCATTGGCTCCTCCTGTAACAAATCCTAATAGAAGACTTCTTTGCCGAGGGCGTGCTGTTAACAACTCCCTCCGTTATAAGGGCTGTATTCTTGTCGTAGCCTATTGTGCTGATAGGGTCAAGCTATTTGATCATCCTTTACAAAGATTATTGAAGGACAAATTTGGGACAAGCTTATTATTCTCTCCAAAACCCGAAGGAGGTGATGTAAATGTATCGGTTCTGCTATTCATGCGGCGCGCCATTGGAGGTGCCTGATTTCAAAGGGCCAGCTGAGGACTACTGCAGGTATTGCACAGACGAAAAGGGAACTGTCAAATCACGAGCAGAGATTCAGAGGGGAGTAGCGGAGTGGTTTGAGAGTTGGCAGTCGAACTTAGACGATGAGAAGGCTCTCGCCCGAGCCGAGAACTATTATGAAGGCGATGGCTGCCTGGGCGGAATCCCCGCTCGATTTTTTATATCCCCTTAATACTTCGTCCTGCGGAAAAGAGCGCTCGTATGTTTTCCGGGGGGACATCCGGCTGGATGGAGTGACACGGGGCAAGGAGATAGCCCCCGTTTTCTCCCAGTATTCTCACAAGCCTCGTCACTTCCTCTTGCACTATCACGGGAGATCCGTACGGTAAAACCTCCTGGGCGTCCACGCCACCGTGGAATGAGAGCTTATCCCCAAATTCGGCCTTTAACTTCTCCGGCTCCATGTCCTTGGCCCTGATCTGGACGGGATTCAAAACCCCTATCCCCATTTCGATGAAATCCGGGATAAAAGCGTAGGCCGAGCCACAGATATGGAGACAGATCGCGGCATCCGTGTGATCCCTTATGGCCTTGATTACCTTCTCGTGCTGCGGTTTAACGAACTTTCTGAATAGTTCCCCTGAAATGAGGGGGCCCTCTTGCATGGAGAGGTCCTCGTAGAGCATTACCATTTGCACATAGGGACCCACTTCCCGCATATATCGTTCGTATACTCTCTGGTACCATCTCCCCACGAGCTCATGGAGCTCATGGCAAAATTCGGTTCCTCCAAGCATATCAATGAATAGTTCTTCCATTCCCCTTAGCCGCCATGCCTGGTCAAAAACACCTGCTCCCGTTGAATAGTCGGCCACGATGGCGTAATGCGTTTCCTCATGGAGTCTTTTTGCCCTCTCTTTCAATCCTTCATAGCGGCCCGGGTCCTCCGGGTCGGGGAATGAATATCGCCTCAGGGCTTCCATGGTCGGTTCTTTTATCGGGTAATCAACGACACCGGCATAGAGGTAATGGGGCGGTTTTGTCCAAGCTACGCCCCATTCATCCCGAAGGGTGTATTGATCGATTCTCTCCCTGCGCCAATTTCTCGAAGCTCCCGTTCTGATGTATCTCGTATCGATTTTGAATGTGGTTAAAAGATCTTCATCGGGGACTATGTGCTCATCCAGGAAGTGCCGGATTTTTTCCAATGGAGGGAGCCCGAGAAAAGACCTGAGTCGTTGATAGAGATCCACAGTCCTAATGGTGGTGGAAAGGCCGCCCAAGTCCGCCGGCACCCTGTCCGTTTCCTGATGGGACAGGGCTAAGGTGAATCTCTCGCGGCTGGTGAGTTCGTCAGCTTGGGCCTTCATTGGGGATAATGCTTTCCTTTCCTAATCCATTCCGGGGATTTTATTGAGCCGATGACAAATCAAATCCATGCGACGCACCTCATCTCCGCTCGGAATTCGGTGAAAGAAGTCAGTGAGATGGAAACACGTATTGAAAGGAGTGTCAATATCATTCAAACGCCCTCATCCATTAACCGTAGCTCAACAAAAAGGGTCGACAAATGCTCATAGTTGTGAATATTTTTACTCAAAGCATTGAGTGAACCCCCCTTCAATAGCAGGGAGGAACGCTTGCGGGCATTAGCCTCCGCTTATCAACGAAAGGAGTGGATTACCATGAAATTAAGCTCCCTACCACGAGTCAGGCTCGCCAACCTACCGACTCCCCTGCAAGAGCTCCCCAACTTGTCGAAGGCGCTCAACGGTCCGAGAATCTTCGTCAAACGCGATGATATGACAGGGCTTGCTTTCGGTGGCAACAAGACGAGGAAGCTCGAGTACCTGATGTCGGAAGCCCTTCAAAACAGAGCGGATTACATAGTAACGGGTGCCGGGTTCCATTCCAATTGGTGTACACAAACAGCAGCCGCCGCCCGCAGGCTCGGTATGAAAGTCGTTCTCATAAAAAGCGGCCCGCAAGAGGGTTACGATCCGGAGGAATACGACGGCAATCACCTGCTGCACTTCCTCCAGGGTGCGGAGATCAAAGTTGTGAGACCTGAAGAAGCCGAATTGGCCGAACAGGAGACGATGGAGGAGCTGAACGGGAAAGGGCACAAGCCATATCTCCTAACCGCTACGGGATCTACTCCCCCGGGAGCTGCCGGATACATGAACGCGATGCTCGAGCTCTCAGCGCAAGCGGTTGAATTGGGTATCGACATCGATTATCTCGTTCACGCCACGGGCTCCGGGGGAACCCAGGCGGGGCTCATTATCGGTGCAAGGGCGTTCAATACTAATGTCAAGGTTATTGGCGCAACAACGGGATCGCGGTCAAGGGATGAGCAGTTTGAGAAGGTTTCGAACATCGTAGATGACTCCCTGAAGTTGCTGGACCTCGACCTCAGGATAACCGAGGGAGACATCATCATCTACGATCAATATGCCGGTGATGGCTATGGGTTCATGACGCAAGGGAAGGCCGAGGCAATCAAAATGGTGGCTGAAACCGAGGGCCTTTTTTTGGATCCGGTCTACACGGGTTCGGCTATGGCCTGCTTGATCGATTTGTGCAGAGGGGGCTTCTTCAAGCGAGACGATGTGGTCGTGTTCCTTCACACAGGAGGAGCGGTTGCGCTTTTCCCTTACAAAACGCCCATCAAAGCTTACGCGTTAGGGGAGGTACCCGCTTGGACAATTCCACCATGGAGCCCTTAGGCAGGGTAGTGGTATGTGGATGGGGTGGGCTTAAAATTTGGCTTTGCGCTGGAGGATGAGGATTGAAGCCAGGTAGGACTAAGATTTGGATCTGAGCTCATTTTCCCTTCAGAATGCGCTCGGCCGCGCTGTGGACTGCTTCCTCGACTTTCTCGACCAGCGGTCCGCCTCCAAAGGCAAGGCTTGGCGATCCCCCGCCGCGTCCGTCAAGCATGGCGCAGGCTTCGCTCATGAGATCGTTCATGTTGTAAGGTAGATCCTCAGACCACGAGAAGGCCAACTGTCCCTTATCCCCTCGGTTTCCAAGGAGGACAACCGCCCGTTCGCTATCCGTAATTCGTCTCGCCAATGATTTAACCTCATCAAAAGGCCTATGATCAAAAATGGCCCGGATGAGCTTGATATCTCCGCAGGGCACGGCCTTCGAGAAGAGTACATGCGCTTCAAATTCCATCGCGCGCTCCGACAAGTTCCTCAGCCTCCTCTGAAGCTCCTTGTTCTCCTCAGCCTGCTTCGTAACAAGACTGAGGACATCGGTTGCCTTTGCCGAATATCGGTCCGCGAGTTTCTCAACTATTTGGCTTTTCCATCGATAATCCGCCAACGCCCTGGCGCCGCACAGGAAATGGAGGCGGACGTTTCTTCTTATGCGCTCCCGTCGACCGACCTTGATGAGCCCGATCTCTCCTGTCCGCCGGCAGTGGGTACCACCACAAGCGGAGTAATCGAAATCCTCAATCTCCACCATCCTGAAACCCCTCTTCTGTGGGAAAATTTTCCTTAATGGAAGCCTCGCAACCTCATCCGCTGAGAGGAAATAGGTTTTGATTGCACGATTTTCGAAGACAATGCCATTTGCGGATTCCTCGGTAGCCTTCAGCTGTCTGTCCGTCAGATCGCCCCGGGCTATCTCAATGGATGATGTCTCCTCGCCTAAATGGGAGGAAACGGTATCGGCATCGAGGACCCGAAGCACGGTGCCCGAGAGTACGTGTTGACCCGAATGTTGTTGCATAAAATCGAATCGCCGCTCCCAGAGAATCCTCCCGTGGACCCTATCGGCATCTACTGCCCCTTCCACGACGTGAAGGATTTCATCGTCCCTTTCCAAAACATCGACGACCGGAACTTGGTTCAAGAATCCCCTGTCGCAAGGCTGACCGCCGGCAGTGGGATAAAAACACGTCTGATTTAAGATGAGCCCGAGCTTACCATCAACTTCCACTCTGCGAACAACCATGGCTTCGAATTCGGTCTGATACGGGTCATCAAAATATAATCGCTTCGTCAACAATCTCCCTCTTTTCGGGTTGTGCGGTCTTATTTCCTTCTACCACGGAATCTCTCACTTTTTTTATTCATAGAATCCAATAAAAGACATTTCTTGTAAACCATTTTATTCCAAAGGGGTCTAAATATATGAGACTTTATGAAAAGGGGAGGGGACAATGAAGGGGAAAGGAAAGCTGATTTGGCTGATGTATATTTTGATCCTCGCCATGATTCCCATCGCTTCACCCCAGGCGCGAGCCGGATCGGAAGATCGTGATGAAGAGGAAACGGTCCTGGTTGGGCGCATATCGTATGTCAAGGGGAGGGTATTGAGATACGTGCCCGAGGAAGAAGACTGGGTTGCCATCGCAAAGGACACTCCATTCGGCCTCAGCGATTCCTTACATTCCGGGAAAGGCGCAAGAGCGGAAATCATAATGCCCAACAACACGTGGGCGAGGATTGACGGAGACACGGAGATTAGGCTTATTGCTCTGAGGGAGGATATAACCGAAATCATAGTAGATTCAGGTTTAGCTCGATTCTACAACAAGGGCTTTGATGCAGTGATCGAAGTCAGAACAACCTTCGGTTCCGTGAGGGGGCCAGGGGAAACCAGCTTTGATGTGTACATAAGAGGTGACTCCATAGAAGTAGTAGCTTTAAAGGGAACGGTCTATTTTGTCCACACCACCTCCGAAAAAGAATTTGAAGTGATAGCTGGCTCATCATCCATCGTTGCAGACAGTAGCACAGTGACGGCTGGCGAGCCCCGTCCAGATCCTTCCTGGTATGCGTGGAACAATAAGATGGATGCCCTGTGGGCTAAGAGAATGCGGGGAAGGGGAAAATCAATTGAATACCTGCCACCAGCGCTCCACTATGAAGGGTTCATTCTGGACG
>CAYFXP010000200.1:0-10256 GCA_964346935.1 uncultured Syntrophobacterales bacterium | reverse complement strand
AAAGCGGCCTCGACCAGAATTGCCGTGGTGACCCCGAAGGTCATGTACAGGAAGGAGAGGGGCAGGACATTGGGGCCGATATGGCGGAAAATGATGCGTCACTTGCTGGCACCGGCAATGATGGCAGCTTGAACGTAGGGCCGCTCCCTCAGTGAGAGGGTCTGGGACCGAATGACGCGGGCCACGCTCGCCCACCGCAAGAGGCCGATGATGATCACCAGGTTCCACACGCTCAACTGCCCGATGACGGCTGACAGGATCAAGATTACCAGGAGGCCTGGCATAACCATGATGATGTCCGCGACCCTCATCAGGATCATATCCACCCTCTTTCCCAGGTACCCCGATATGAGGCCCATCGAAGTCCCGATGGCCACCGCCATGAATGCCGCCGTAATCCCGACCAGAAAGGCAATCCTCGCCCCCACCAACAGCTGACTGAGGATATCCCTGCCAATGAAATCCGTCCCTAACCAGTGGGCCTTGGTCGGGCCCTGAGTCCAGAGGATATCGGGATCCACGCCGGTCATGGGTTCGTACATGGGATCTATCAACGGGGGAATATACGACAGCAACGCCATGACGGCGAAGATGATCAGCAAAGCCAGTCCGAAAAGGCCCAGCTTATTCTTCCTAAATATTTCCCAGTGTCCGAGGAAGCCCTTGACCCATCGGTCCCACTTGCCGCCGAGGCCGGTCTTAAACTCCCTTCCCGCCATGTCTTCGAGCCATTCCTTATCTCTTGCCAGGTATTCCTTCACAACCTTCATCCCTTAATACTTTATTCGAGGGTCCAAATAGGCGTAGAGGACATCCACCACCAAGTTCGCAACCAAGACCAGAGCCGCTATGAGGAGAAAGGCGATCTGCGCCAGGGGGTAGTCGCTGTTGCTCACCGAGAAGACGAGCTCCCGGCCGATGCCCGGCCAGGAAAAGATGGTCTCCGTAATAGCCCCACCATTGATGGAAAAGGCCAGGCTGAGACCCACGCTGGTCACCACCGGAAGGGCGGCATTCTTGGCCGCGTGCCCCTCCCTGATCTGTTTCTCCGTTAGCCCCTTGGCCCTGGCCGTAACGATATAGTCCTCCTTGAGGGTCTCCAGCATGCTGCTTCGCATGATGAGCATGAATCCCCCGAAATGGATGGTGAACAGAACCGACAGGGGCAAGACCATATGGTGCAGTACGTCGAGAACCTTTCGAAACGTCCCCGTATCCGGATTGACCCAGAGTTCCGGGGTGATCATCCCCGTCAGGGGAAACCAGCTCACCCAATAGGCAAAAACCCAGACCAGGAGGAGGGCGATCCAGGGAAGAAATAAGGTGTGAGAAACCAGCCCCACCACGGTAACGGAGGAATCCATCAGTGATCCGCGCCTCCAGGCGATAACCTTTCCCCACGAGATTCCCGCAAGGGCCGACAGGATGATGGAGGTGGTAAAGAGCAAAATGGTATTGGGTAACTTCTCGCCGATGACCTCGATGACCAGCTTTCCATAGTAGAAGGAACTCCCGAATTCCCCCTTGATGAAATTCTTCACGTAGAGGAGGTATTGCTGGTAGAGAGGTTCATCCAGGCCGAACACGGCCCTCATTTCCTCGATGTCCTCAGGGGTCATTTGGGGGTCGATGACCATGGAAGCCGGGTCCCCGGGGGCGACCCTGAAGAGAATGAAGAGGAGGCTCAGAATGATAAAAAAGGTGATGGCGATCTGGGTAACCCTGACGAGGACAAACTTCCCGAGGTGCATGGAGATTCCCCCTGCCCATCCATATCATTGTTTTGGCTTTATGAAGAGGAGGGACCAGTGGTTCCCAACACCGTTCAGATCCACGTTCCAGCCCGTAAACTGATCAATGCGACAGGCTTCCACCACATAGGGCACGTAAAGGGGAATGTAAGGGGCCTCCTCGACGATGAACTCCTGCATCTTAAAGATGAGCTCCCGTCTTTTCGCTTCGTCCATGGTACAGGCGGATTCGTCTGCAATCTTATCGTACCAGTCGTTGTGATACCCCATGGGATTCCTTCCCCGAGGACGATCCTGCGTGGAATGAAAAAAGGTCCGTAAATAATCGGGGTCGATGGCCAACTTACCCCATCCCAGGATAAAGGCATCGAATTCCCGTTTCACCTTGACTTGCTGGACAATGCTCCCGAATGACGATGGTTTTGCGCTGGCGGGTATGCCAACCTGCTTCAACCACTGTTGGATCAGCATCCCTGCCATTGCCCTGTGGGGGTCGTAATCTGCTGGGGGAGTCAGGATATCAAAGGGACGAAGTTCCTGGCCATCGGGCATCTTCAGCCCCTTCGCCTTGCATATTTTCCCCTTGCCATCGATGGGGGGCTTCTCCCACGTATAGCCCGCCGCCTTGAGGATCTCATAGGCCTTTTTGACCCGCTCGTGCCGCGTCATCCCCTTGCCGAATTGCGGTGTATTGGGATTGTGCCAATATCGATTCCCCGGGGGTATGATGTTATCCATGCGTTGGCCCTCATTCTGCAACACCCTGATAACGATGAAATCCTTGTCGATCAGGTAGGCCACCGCCTGCCGAAAGGCTTTGTCGCTGAAGGGGGCTTTCCGGACGTTGAAGGCCATGTAGTAGACCCCGCTCTTATCGCTCTTGAACACCTTAAACCTCTTATCCTTTTCCAGGTCCTTCAGGTACCCGGCTTGGATGCTCGTCCAATAGTAATGGATATCGCCCTTCTTCAAGGCCAGGATAGCTGAATCCATGGAACCATAGAACTTGAAGAGAATTCCATCCACATACGGGCCCACCTTCTTTCCGCCGATCTCCATTCCCTTGGCGAAGAAGTTCTCGTTTCGCTCGATTCGAACATAGGCCCCCCTGGCCCACTTAACGAACTTGAAGGCCCCGCAGCTCATGGGCTGCCTAACCTCATGAAGCAGCAAATGTCTCAGGGGCTTTTCCGCCTTCCGGGCCTCGGCCACAACGGGCTCCCACTTCTTTCTCTGCACGATAAAGGTCATCAAGGTGCGGGGCATAAAGATGGCCATCGGCTTTTCCAAGACGAACTTAACCCGATAATCATCAAGGGCCTCGAGCTCCTTGATGAAACGCCACGCGTAGTGATAGCGGGGGACCTTGAATTCCCGAATGACGTTCCCCGTAAATACCACATCATGGGCAGTAAGGGGGGAGCCGTCTTCCCACTTCGTCTTCTTAAGGCTTACGATGGCCGTGTTTGTCGTTTCATCGTACTTCGGATACCCCTCCGCCAGCCATGGAATGATCTTATGGGTCTGGGGTTCCCTGGTATAGAGTTGCTCATAGAATCGACTGACCACATTCCTGGACCAGGTGTCGCTGGCCCTGAAGGGGTTGAGGGTCTTGGGCTCATCCTTCATCCCAACCTTGATGACCGCTCCCCCGGAAGGTGCAGCTGCGACGCTCAGTAAAGCCAAAGCTACGATGAGTATGAGACCAAACCGATAAAATCCCCTAAGCACTTCCCGTATCCCCATTGTTCATCTCCTCCTTCTCTCTACCTCAGTCTCTATGAAATCGATGACGGTGCACTCGAGTTTATCGCCGTTGAGGCGATTTATCCTCGGGATGCCGCCGGGACTGATACAGTTGATTTCAACGAGCTTATTGGCTATGAGGTCGATTCCCACGAAGAAGAGGCCGTCGGCAATCAACTTATCCTTAATCCTCTCGCAGACCTTCCTTTCGTCCTCGGTCACTTCGTGTTTCTCCGCCCTTCCCCCAGCATGGATATTGGCACGGAACTCCCCATCACAGGGAATCCGTCGCATCGCCCCCAGGATCTCCCCGTTGAGCAAGAGGATCCTGATGTCCCCTCCTTTCTCCTCATGGAGGTATTCCTGGATGATCACCGCATTCCTCTCCTCATAGGGCTTGGAAAGGTTCACGTAATAGTTGATAAGGGAGTTTAAGTTCTCCGGATCCCTCGTGCTCACCTTGATGACACCCTCCCCCTTATATCCCGCCGCTGGCTTCATAACCATATCTCCCCCGAATTCGTCGATTATCTTCCTGACGCGCACGGGATCCCTGGTAATGTGAGTCTCGGGAATTATCTCGGGAAAATTGAGGGTGTAGAGCTTGCTGTTGGCATTTACCTGACCCTGAACGTCATTGATAATGAACACATCGTCCTTGGCGAGCTGGAGGAAGTCGATGGTTTTGAAATTGACGGGTGGATCCTTCCTCAAGAATAGCACGTCCAACTCGGTGACATCCTCGAAGATGCGTTCCTCGGTCTTAACGCATTGGGTGATCGTTTCCCAGTATTGGGGGAGGGTCTGATCCTTTGGCACGCTGATATGCTTCATTCTGGCCCTGATGGTATTGCTCTTGATATAGAGGTCGTGGGGTTCCAGAAAATAGAGATCATGCCCCCGTTGGTTGCATTCGTACATTAGGTAGCTGGTCGTCTCATTTGTCGGGTCAATGGATTCTAAAGGGTCCATCAAAAAGGCAATCTTCATGATTGCTCCCCCCTAACGATAGTTACGGCATAATTGAGAATGGCCCCCGCGATATCTATGCGAGCCACCTTCTCTAACTCTCGAAAACCCGGGGAATAATTGACCTCGAGAACCATGGGCCCATCCCTTGATTCCAGCATGTCCACCCCGGCAACATCGAGGCCTAAAGCCTTTGCCGACTTGATGGCGACTTTCCTGTATTCCTCCGAAAGCTCGATTCCAGTTCCCACCCCCCTCAGATGAATGTTTGACCTGAAGTCCACTCCCCGGGATTGCCGCACCATCGACGCCTTAATCTCCCCTCCAACCACCAATGCCCTGACGTCCCTCCCCCTCGATTCCTCGATGAATTCCTGGAGGAGGGCTGAATCCCCGAACCCGGAGAGGTTGTTCAGGACGAATTCAACCGCCTGAGGCGACTCAGCCAGCGTCACCCCGGTGCCCTGTCTCCCCCGGAGGAGCTTCACGATGACGGGTGGACCATTCAGATCCCGTATTAATCTTACCAAATTTCGGCAATCAGTGACCACAACGGACCTGGGGACACGAATCCCATGGGAGGCCAAAACCTGTAAGCACGAGAACTTATCCCTCGATTTCGCTATGGAATCGTACCCGTTAACCAGGGGGATTGCAAGAAGCTCCAGCTGTTTTACCACGGCCATTTCATAGTCTTCGATGGTGGCCCCAATCCTCGGCAAAACAACATTGACACGGGGAAAAACCTTCCCCCGGTACGTTATCATCCCCCCGTTGTGGCCAACAACCAGATGACACTTCCATGGGTCAATAAGCAGCGCACGGTGCCTCATCTTATGCGCAGCCTCGATGAACCTCCGGTTGGGATGATACTGCTGGTTACGGGTCGTCAGGATCCCTATATCCATTATATAACCTCAGCTCACCTCCGGAACGCCTCTCCACAGTCCCCCCAGAATCGGGTTCAGATACATTACCATTCATCCCAAAAGGGGGCAAGGGAAAAGGAATTTCCCTATTCCTCGGGCTTCCCCTCCCCTATGATGCCCAATCCCGGGTGGCCTCCCGCACCTTCCTGGTGATATACTCACCCATCCGGGCTGCCTCTTCCATTCCCATGCCCGATCGGGTCTCGAATCGATATCCGTATCGGAGGCCGTGGCTTACCCGGTCCTCTCGGTACACTTCGGTTATTCCGAACAGGTCGGGGTGGCGATCGATCTCAGTTCCCCCTTCCAGGTTGAATGGTTGAACGGCGAAACTGGTGTACTTGCCTCGATACTCGATCAAAAACCTCATGGTCTCCAGGGCTTCCTCACGGGTTTCCGTGGGAAAGCCGACCATGCACATCAGACGGGTCTCTATGCCGGCCTCATGGCATTCCTCGACAATCCTCCCTATCTCCTCTACCCTCACCCCCTTGCTCATTAAATCGAGGATCCTCTGGTTGTAGGATTCCAACCCGAACATCAACCGCTTGCATCCGCCTTTGGCGAGGAGCCGCAACAAATCCCTCGTAAGCCTCCCCTCGAATCGCGCAAAGCAGCTCCATGCTACCCTTAACCCGGCCCGTATGATTTCACGTGCGAGAGATCGGAGAAAGGCCGGTGGACAGGTATCGTCCATCAGCCTGAAATGGCTACATCCATGCTCCCGATGCAGCTTTACCATATCCCCCACCACGTGGGCCGGATCCCTCTGTTGGAAGGAACCCTTGTAGAGCTCCCGATACGTGCAAAAGGTGCATCGATTCCAGTAACAGCCCCTGGAGGAGATGAGGGGAAGGGTAAAGTCCTTCGAAAGGTATAACCGCAGCGGAAATCCCTTGAAATCGGGTGTTGGCAGCGAGTTCATGTCAAGGGGCGAGAAGGGAACCGGGTTTCCGTAGAATCGGCCCTCCCTTTTGAAGGTCACGTTGGGAATGCCTTCAAGGGAGCTCCCATCTCTTATTGCCTGGACCACGCGCACCAGCGGCAACTCTCCGTGAAGGAGGATAACGCTGTCCACCACATTCAGTAACTCCTCGTGGCGGGCCAGATGACCCACCAGCTTTGTGATCGTTGGCCCCCCCATGCAGATATGAATCCGGGGATTGGCCTTCCTGATCAGGGAGGCAATCCTGAACCCGTGAATCATCTGGGTGGGATAGGCAATGGATAAGCCCACCAAGGCCGGATTTTCCCTCAAGATCCAAGGGATTAGGTGTTCCGTGTAGTAGGATGCGAACCGATCGCTTCGTCCCTCCATTCCCGCCCGAAAGGTATCAACCAGGGAATCACGGGATGTCTCAGCTTCAAAACCCTTGTAATAGGTGAGGTACGCTTTCATTACGATCCTTCTGGCCCATTCCCTCTTTTTTCCCCTCACCCCTCGCTCCATCAAGACATCCTTGGCCTCCTGGAGCGCACGGAGGTCCTTTTCTCCCCATTCCGACGGAGGAATGAGGTGATAAAAAGCCTCCAGGTTGACATCCCTTACCATGGTCTCGTAACCCTCCCTCTTCAAGAAGGCGGAAAGGGAGGGAAGGCTTAAGTAGGGGTACCTTACATTGCTAATGGGAGGATAGAGGAGTACTACTCTCATCAGGTGAATTCTAAAATGTGGCATTTTCCTTTGTCAATCCGGTTTTCCACCGGAGTTTTCTCAATTTTCTCGGGAAGGCCGTTGTACATGAGGAGAATTGAGATATCTGGGAATTCGGAAAAGGAGCTCTGAGCGCGAATTATATTTTATGCTTGAGTGGCGAGGAGCGACTTTTCCGGAGGTCTCGGCTCACATCACGAGGGGCTGTTGCCCAAAACCCTTTCCGCTCGCTGAAAAGAATTTTTGATCGGCGAACTTTTGTTCCGAAAACTCCGCATCCTAGCTCAAACGCGGGATTTGCGGCGTTTCGCTTCACTGAGAATGGTTCCCAAAAATTCTTTAATGTTCGCTCCAGGGATATGGGCAACAGCCCGACGAGCACTGAAGTGAAAGGACAATGGACTTCTCCTTGAAATATGCGAACAAATCATTATACCCTTACCGTAAGGAAGGGAAAATGGGAGATGATGTGATGGCCGGCGAGGTTATCATCATCGCGATGAACCAGGAGTTTACGACAGACCAGCACATCAGGGAAAAATTCCGGCGTGCCTTCAGGAGGTCCCAACGACATGCGCCTCGGATAGAAGGCATCGATCTCGTTGATATGCAGAGGCGCGTCGAAGGGAATTTGTTGGGATCGCAGCTCACCATTGACGGACACCTCCTCGGTCTTCTGGACCTGATAAACTACGTCAAGAGCGGGCGTTCCGTCATCCCCATCACGCCGGAAAATGCTACTAAATACCTCTCCTTGGCCAATACCCTCACCCTGAACGGCATTTATCTCTCCCATTTCCTCGCCAAGAAGAAGGTTGCCTCCCGGGTCATCGTCAATTACTTCGCCGAGAGAGGGAGGTTAGTCGAGCTCTTGGAGGATAACCCCCTCGCGGTGGCTATCTCATCCACCTTCGTCTCCTTCGACGACATTGCCAATATTGCCCGATTTGTAAAGGCCCATAACCCGGAAATTCCCGTCACCGTGGGAGGGGCCTTAATCAAGAAGGTGATGGATAAGGGAGCTGGTCTCAAGGAGGAGACCTTGAGATGGCTTAACGGATTCAGGGGGCTTATCGACCTCTTCATTATCGAGAGCGAGGGCGAGCTCACGCTGATCAAGACCATCGATGCGCTCAAAAGGGAAAGGCCCACCGATGAGATTGAAAACACGGCCTTTTACGCTGGATCCAATGGCCTGGTATTTACCCAACGAAAGCGCGAAAACATCGATTTAGACCGTGAATATATCAGATGGAATCGAATTGATCCCGCCTATATGAGAAAGACCCTTCCCATCAACACGAGCCGCGGCTGCCTCTATCGATGTCGCTTCTGTACGTATAGGAATTTCTTTAAAGGGGTGAAATACAAGTCCCTGGATGCGCTGCGCAGGGAGCTGAAATCCATCCCGCGGGATGGCTCCGTAAGGCACATCCGGTTTACCGATGACAATTTCACCGCTTCCCCGGAAAGGCTGAGGGAGGTCTGTCAGATGATGATCGATGAAGACTTCCCCTTCGGCTGGTCTTCCTTCGCCAGGCCCGATGCCATAACAACGGAAATTGCAGCCCTCATGAGCCGGTCGGGATGCGAATTTCTGGAGATGGGAATCGAATCCGGAAACGACGGAATGCTTCGGCGAATGGGCAAGGGGTTTGGCATTGACGAGGTTAAAAGGGCCGTTGACCACTTGAACACCCACGGTATTGCCGTATCGGGGGGCTTCATCCTCGGGTACCCCGGGGAGACAGAGGAAACCCTCCAGCAGACCATCGATTTCATCAACCAATCGGCCTTATCGTACTATCGGCTCAACTTCTTCTACTATTCGGGGGGCATGTTGCTCTACCGGGAAAGGGAGAAACACGGCATTACTGGCCTCGGATGGGCCTGGAAGCACAAAACCGTGGACGCAGCGGAGGCCTCCGCGTTTTACGCCCCCTTTCTCACCAACGTAACCCAGGCGGTAACCGATGGACTGAGCAGTACCTGGGAAACCTATAAGGTCCTGAGGGGAGAGGGCTTTCCCCGTGAGACCATATACGAACTGTTCACGTTAAGCAATCAGTTGAATCGGTTGAGGTTGCAGAGAGGCCATCGTTGGGATCCGCACTCGGAGGAGGCAGAGGCTATCCTCAAGAGAATCGAGGCACTGACCGACACAAAAGCCCCTTAGGAGAAAGATCCCAATGGCCTTACGTACCCCATCCCTCCATTTCTCCCAACCCCCTTTTCAGTTCACAGAGCGCTTTGAGGAGTTTGCCAAACTATACCCGGACCTAATCAACAGCTCTATCTCCCGGATCTCCAAGAGGTTGGATGGAGGCAACAATTTCAGGTATCTCCACATGTCAAAGGGAACCATCTACCCCTACGCGTCCCCTGCCTTTATTACCGAAGAGGGGGTCGAGGAATTGAGGAGGGGAACCCAGCTCATTGCTACTTGCTATGAGGATTTGGCCGGCCGAATGAAGGCCAATCCCTCGCTTCTGGAGAAACTGCTGCCCGGCTTGGACGAGGTGATCAGGGAGGGGTTTCTCAAGGACCACGGATACCGAAAATCCCTGCCCATCTATCGCCTGGATTTGGCCATGACGGCCAGGGGATTTCAGATGATGGAGATCAACACGGGATGCCCGGGCGGCGAATTGGATGGTGGTCTCGTCGGGCGCTCATTCCTCGATGACGAAATGTTCCGGGCATTCGGGACATTCCTGGGGGGACAATACCAATTCTCCTTTTCTGATCCGAGGGAAGACTCCCTCACCAGGCTATTGGATTGTTACGCCGAGTTCAGGAAAAAGGCTAACCGAGGTTTTCCCGAAAAACCAACCATTGCCCTCGTCACCAGCACGGCTCAGGCCTACTACCTCATGCCGGAATGTAGGGGTATCGCCCACTATTACCGGGGAAGGGGACATCCCGTTATGGTGGGCGATCTCTTCGATGTGAAGAGGGAAAAGGGGAAGATAACCCTGGGGGGAAAACAGGTCCACCTCATCTTCCGGAAATTCTCCACCGAAAGCTTCTTGAGGCGAATGGACCCCCAACGGGGGAAATTCACGACGGGACAGCGAAAAAGAGTCCGGGATCTCTTCAAGGCCTATCTGGATCGCGAGATCTGTATCGTTAATCCCCTCTTCTCCACGGTGATGCAGGATAAGGGGCTCTTGGCCCATATGAGGGATGATTATCCGCAACTCAGGG
>CAYFXP010000199.1:0-2870 GCA_964346935.1 uncultured Syntrophobacterales bacterium | reverse complement strand
CGATCCGGTTTCTGCCCGGGCCAAAAGATCCCTGCCGTTCAGGATAGGAGTGAAGGTCTTTTGCTGGATGGGTGTCAAATCCTGATAGCCCATGTTCGTGAGGGCCTTCAGAATTTCTGGCCTTAAATTCAATTCTGAAAACTTCATCGTCAATCCTTAGGTAACTCGGTCGATATTGAACAGAGATATCCCTTTCAGTTTTTACGCCAAACCAATGATTTCCACGATATCACTCGATCCTTAGCAATTACGGCCTCCTTTGGAAATGAGCCTTGTAAAGCGTTAACAAAAAACCCGTAAAGAAGTTGTCTAGAGTTCTTTACGGGTTTTCGACTTACTACCAAAGAGACTCTATGCAACTACCCAACATCATATAATATATGCTATTTTTCATGTAAGAGCAAGAGCATTATCAATCGCAACCGCCCCCAGAAACGGGCCACCCATTAGTTGCGGCCTGGCAAGGCCGCGCAATACCTTTTGGCTTCAGCTCAAAGACAATAGTGAGATATCTTCGTTCAGGGTGAGGGGAGAATCCGAGGGTCAATTGATGTCCGATCTTTCTACGACTTTCTCCCAAAAGCTTTTAATCCCCTGGGGATGACTTACGAGCTTTCCCTCCTTCTTCAAATCGGCGAGAGCCCTTCTTATAACGGCCTGGGGGATATTTTTGCAGGACTCCCTTAACATCGAAAGGGTGAACTTCGGTGGCATATCCTCTATCCTCATTCGCACTTCGTAGTAACTCCCTCCCTTGAAAGGCGCCTGGACGTTATATGCTGCCACTGCCTCCCTTACCATCGGAGGAGACGTGTCTCTTTCGTGGGATTGAATGGCTGAAAAGAACCTCAGGACCCATTCGTTGGCCAGCTTCCGACTGCCCGCAAAGACGATATTAAGGCGAGGGTGAAGGGCAAAAAGCTCGGCGATCGCCTTTGCCGCGAAGGTTGGAGAGTAGAACCTCAGCTTGGTGGGGTTGAGAAAATCAGAGTAGCTTGCCTCGACTACCATCGCCCCATACTCATAGGCCTCTAGCTCGCCGAGCTGTTGATGCAGGATGGCCAAATTTCCGAAGTCCCCCACTAGATTGTCAAAGGTCTTCCTCTCGACAACAGCCAAGAGAGCTTCTCTCTCCTTCAAGGCGTAATCGCCTGCTGGCAACCTCTCCCTTGTGACCTTGCAGCCTTTGAGTTTCCATGGATATCTCTCCTTGACATCGATGATCACATGGAGGAATCTACTCCCTTGAGCCGTCAGCTTAACCCTGGGCCTTCGCTCCTTAAGGGCCTGCTGTGTCCGCCAGAATATCTGCTCGTACTCTCCCTCCCTGGTCTTGTACCTCTTCTTGAGAAAAAGGAATTCACACCTCTTATATTTCGGCCTATCAAGCACGACTGAAAGCCTTTTGCCAAAACGCCTCAATGAAATCACAGGCACTCGCTCTATTTCCTCTCCAGAAACGGACTCAATCTCTCCCTCATCCCTCAGGCAAAAAATATTCCCCTTTCCCACCGGCCATCGGTCTTGGGCCTTGAGGCGGAGAAGTGTATCTTCTCCCTTTCTTATGGTGAGCCCATAGGGAAATTTTCCATCCCCGATGGCCTCAAGGATCCACCATATTTCGCTCATCACCGCAAGATCACTCATGTTAGGAAGTACAGACTAAATAGTATAAGGGTCTAAACTCTTGGTCATCTTTCACGCGATGTTACCGTCAGGGTACCACGGCATAAGTGTAAGCTCAAGGGTGTTAGATGAGCTCCCTAAGCCTAATTTGATTGAGATCAGGGGATTAAACAAAAAGGGAAGGCTACGTCCGTGGACCGGAGTTTCCGGACTTTCAGACCATGTGTTTTCGTAATCCCTTGATAATCTTTCCTTTTCGACCGTTCCAGGAGAACATCACCGTCCCTTCGCTCCGACGCTCCCGCAGTGACCCTTTCGGGGTTCGCAGGCGGGGAATACTTACCCCTTCCGGCCTCTAAAGGGCCGGCTTTCCCCTTCCTGCTCACCCTCGAAGGGTACCCCACTGCTCCCGCGAGTCGCTCATGAACGCTGCTGTTCTCCTTAGACTCCGGAAATCCGGGTTCGTGGAATATTGACATTCGTCATTAACCTATGATTTCTCCCCCATCCAATTTCCCTCCAACTGATCAGCCCAACCCTCAAAAGCCCTACGCAAGTCCACATTGTGAAAATCTTTCACCGTCCTGGCAAAATTTATCGCATTTGATTATATTTAACAGCAAGCTATTCTGGTTTTATAATAATTTCAATTGGTTGTATTTAAGGTCGTTTGGCATAAGATATGCAAAAATAAGTGAAAACCCAGCCCATCAGTAAATGTGGGGTGGCTCGGATTCTTTAGAGGAATGGCGCACGTTGATCTGTGGGTGATCCAATAGGGAAGGGGAGAAATGGGCTTGCATGAAAGTTCAATCCAGCACTCCAGAGACCATAAGTGTCAAATGTTGAAAATTGATGCTTGTTCCCTCACAAGAAATTTGGGTTAATCTGATTCTCGGAACCCGACAAGATCACAACAAGACAAGCAATTCTTCTGTCAGTTGAATCCCTCATTCCTACTGAAAATGAATGCGATAATTGTCAGCGATTTGCATATAGGTTCTCGATACTTTTTATATCAAGGCTTTGAGAGTTTTCTCGGGAATATCCCTGAAGAGTACGAAGTTATTCTGAATGGGGACATCGTCGACAATCCTTACTCAAAATTGACAGAACCGCACCAGAGAATTATGGACCTTATTAGACAGGTCTCTTACCGTCAGAGAGTTGTCTGGGTACGAGGGAATCATGACAACGGCTATATCCCAAGGGAGTTTGGAGAAATTCATTTTAAGAGCCTCTAT
>CAYFXP010000198.1:0-21584 GCA_964346935.1 uncultured Syntrophobacterales bacterium | reverse complement strand
ATGAGACTCGGACTTTCCTGAGCTTTCCCCCGGGATATCCGGAAAAGTCGCTCATCGCTGCTCAACCATATTTTTTCGACGATTCCAGCGTTTGCGCCGCCTTCAGCCCAGAACTGGGTTTGCACCCGCTCGGGTCACCAAGGAGTGTTTGTCGAAAAAATATAATTCGCGCTCAGAGCTCCTTTTCCGAATTCCCAGGTATCTAAATTCTGCTCATGAACAACGGCCTTCTCGACAAGAGTCCGGAAACTCCAGCCCTTATTATCCTTGCATTGGATACTAAAATATGTTAGTTATTTTTATGGTTTACGCCTTATCTATTAAAGATTAATCGATACTTCTGACTCGTTCAACCTTATATTTGCCGCCACGTGCCAAAACGCTCGTGAATTCCGATATCAGCTTCCTCCAATAATGAACGGATTCGGCTAAGATGATCCAATTTTACCATGTAAGCAAGGTCTATCCCAACAACACCCATGCCTTAATCGACATTAATCTCCACGTGAATAAAGGTGAATTCGTCTTCTTAACTGGACCGAGCGGAGCCGGCAAGACAACTCTCCTCAAGTTGGTATACTGCGAAGAAAGCCCTACCCAGGGGGAGATCTTGGTCAACGGTATTAATATATCGAGGATCAAGCCCTCCAAAATCCCCTATCTCCGCCGAAACATCGGCATTGTCTTTCAGGATTTCAAGCTCCTGAAGGATTTAACCGTGTTTCAAAACGTTGCCTTCGCCCTTGAAGTAACGGGGGTGAGGGGGAGAGAACTGAAGAGGAGGACCTGGAACACCTTACGAATGGTTGGATTAGTGGATAAGATGGATGAAATGCCGGTAAAGCTCTCCGGGGGAGAGCAACAGCGTGTCGCCATCGCCCGTGCCCTCGTTAATAATCCGCCCATTCTGTTGGCTGATGAACCGACGGGAAACCTTGATCCCGATGTCACCCTCGACATCATTAACCTCATGAACAATTTCAATGCATGGGGTATGACCGTCGCCATCGCTACTCACAACACCGACTTGGTCAGGAAATACACCAAAAGGGTTATACGGTTGAACAAGGGCAGAACCATGGACCCGATACATCCAGAGGGGTCAACGTTAAAGCCCGAAGCCAAGGCCTCGTTCTTGTAAGGGTCGATGTATTTTCTCAAAAAAGCCTATCGAGACATAAGAAGAAATATGTTGGTAAATGGGGTGTCCATCAGCATTATCGTCTTCTCTCTCCTCATTTTTTCGATATTCCTGTTGGTCCTGTTGAACCTGAATAAGCTCCTGGCTCACTGGGAAGGTAAAATCCAAGTAATCTGCTACGTAAAGGACGGCCTATCACCCCATGAGGTAGAGCATCTGGAAAAAAATATGCTTGACATGAAGGGGGTGAAGTCCACCAAATACGTTTCCAAATCAGATGCTGCACTGCTCTTTCAACGGCTCTTCGCTGAGCAAGGAGGGATCCTAGAGGGTCTGGATTTGAGTATCTTGCCAGCCTCCTTTGAAATTCAACTTGAGCAAGAATTCCACCGCGGCCAAGGGTTGAGTCAATTCACGAAAAAACTGAGCCAGCTAAAGGGAATCACGGACGTGCAATACGGCCGAGAATGGATCACGAGGCTTTCCACCATTGTACATCTCTTGAGATGGGGGGAATGGATCCTGGGAGGAGTTCTATTCCTCGCCGTATCATTTATCGTATCCAATACCATCAGGCTAACTATCTATTCCCGGAGGGAAGAGATCGAAATCATGAGATTGGTGGGTTCAACGAATGGACATATTAAGATTCCCTTTTTGATCGAGGGATTCTTTCAGGGAGTTTCGGGAGCCACCCTAGCCTTGGGATTGCTGTTTCTCCTCTATCAATCATTCCTCCTGAGGTCGGGACCTTTTGTCAAGGCCTATTTCGGGCCCATCGCGTTTTCCTTTTTGCCGTGGTGCACCATTGGAGGGGTCATCTCGGCCGGAATTTCTCTGGGAGTTTTTGGCAGCTCACTGTCGTTGGCGAGGTTTTTGAAGACATAAATGATGAACTCATAAAAAGTCAAAAATGGGACGGCAAAGTAAAAAGCTCCACATGCAAGGCTTGCGAATCTTGAGGAGTGAGGCATACTTACTAGTACGCCGCAATGACGAAAGATGAAGCGTAACCCAGCCCTTCGGTTTTGCTCGGGGCCGGGAGCATGTCGAACGGCCCTTCGGCCTTGCTCAGGGCTATGAGCCTGTCGAATGGCAGTTGGACTTTTTATGAAGCCGTAAATGATTCGTATGAGAAAAGCGGCCTCCATCATTATTCTCTTTTTCCTTTTCGTTTTTACGGGGACCAATCTCGCGGGTGACGATGTTACCATTAATACAAAGCAATTCAAAACGCAAAAGAAGCAGCTCCAAGAAATCCAACAAAAACTCAAGCAGAAAAAAGCGGGGGAAAAAGCAGTATTGAAAAGGGAAGAATCCATCGTCGAGGCGCTCAGCCGGATAGAGAAGGCTCTTCTCCGAAGGGAGAAGGAGTTGGCGAGATTGGATTCAAGACATCATCGAATTCAGAAAAAGACCGATGCGGTCCAGAAAAAGCTGAACCGAATCCGGCGCGAAATAGACCAAAATCAAACCCGCCTCCAGTCCCGAATCGTTGCAATGTATAAGACGGGGAGAACTGGTTATCTTACCTATCTCCTCTCCTCCGATTCGTATAACGATTTTATGCGAATGACGAAATTCCTGAAGACCGTGATTAATCACGATGCGAATCTATTGAGTAATTATCGGGCTCAATGGCTTAAAAAGAAGCGATACCAGGAGAAACTGGAGAAGGATATCAATGAGCTCAAACGGGTCATTGCGCACCAGGAACGAAAAAAAGCCGAGATCCTCAACGCAAAAAAGGAAAAACGGGCTTTTCTCCATGTGGTGAGGAAGCAAAAGTCAGAGTATCGAAAATGGATTACGGAATTGGAGGGCCGGGCAAGAGAACTCCAACTCTTGATTGAAAAGCTGGAAACGGAGATGAGGGAGGGGGAGGTCATCGGTTTGAATTTCGGGTATCATAAGGGAAGACTCTCGCTGCCCGTGCGTGGAAACATTACCCCGGAGAAGCGTGGTCGTGCGATCATAATAGAGGCGCCTGAAGATTCCCCCGTACGGGCTGTCTTTTCGGGAAAGGTAATCTATTCGGGTTGGTTTGACGGATACGGCAACATTATCATTCTCGACCACGGAGATAAGTATTACTCCGTCTCCGGCTACGCGTCCAAAGTATTAAAGAAGGTAAATGAGCGGGTCGCGGAAGGAGAGGTAATCGCCCTCGTTGGCGATACATTCTCCATAAGAGGTCCCTGCCTCTACTTTGAAATCAGGCATGAAGGGAAGCCGGAAGATCCGCTCGAATGGCTTTTCATGCCAAAAGGCTCAAAAGGTCGTTCCGAGGCAAAGGAGGGCGCGGCCATCTTAGGGGAAGGGGGAAGTAGTTAGAGGGGAAATAGCACCATCCTCTTTCACCCGCTAGAACTAAGGAGGAAGACATGTCGAAGAGAGTCAATCGTTATAACCCAAAGCTATTGCTTCTTATCTTGCTCATCTCTTTCTTGGGGATCCTTATCGGGATGGATAGGGGCCGAAAGGTCTCGGCGGTTACCGACGATTATTACGAGGACCTCCGGGTTTTCACCGATGTGCTCAACCATTTACAGAAGGATTACGTGGAGGAAACCAAACATCAAACCTTGATTTACGGGGCCATCAAGGGGATGTTGGATACCCTAGACCCCCATTCATCCTTCATGCCCCCTGAGGTATATAAGGAAATGCAGATGGAGACCAAGGGAAAATTCGAGGGACTGGGCCTCGTCATTGAAAAGAAGAAAGAACTCCTACTGGTCGTCTCCCCCATAGAGGATACACCGGCCTTTAAGGCGGGAATCCAATCGGGAGACCATATCACAAAGATCGATGGTCATCCCACCAAGGACATGGACTTGCATGAAGCCGCCATGAAGATGCGTGGGGCCAAGGGAACCAAAGTCACCATAACCATCACGAGGGAAGGATTTGCCAAGCCCAAAGACATCACCATCATTCGGGATATCATCCCCCTCAGAAGCGTCAAACACGAAGTATTGGAAAAGGGGATTGGTTATGTCCGCATCTCCCAGTTCAATGAACAAACGGCCTCGGACTTCGAAAAAGCCCTCGAAAAACTGAACGCCCTCAACAAGGACCCCTTTAAGGGATTGATCATTGACCTTCGCAACAACCCCGGGGGACTGTTGGATCAAGCGGTAAAGGTGGCCGATAGATTTATCAGCTCAGGCGTTATCGTCTCTATAGAGGGGAGAAACAAGGAACAGAAGATGAAGTTCACGGCTCATAGAGACGGAACTCTTGAAAACTTCGCGTTGATTGTCTTGGTCAACAGCGGCAGCGCCAGCGGATCGGAGATCCTGGCAGGGGCGTTACAAGATCATACAAGGGCATTGATCTTGGGGACTCAAACCTTTGGCAAGGGGTCTGTCCAAACCATTTTCCCACTGAAAGATGGGTCGGGCTTGAAATTAACCACGGCCAGGTACTATACACCCAAGGGAAAATCTATCCAAGCAATGGGTATCACCCCAAACATTATCGTGCCCTATTCGCGGGTCTCCAACGGTGGAGAATCGGAAGATCAGCCCGCGCGTCTCTTGGAAAGGGACTTGGAGCGTCACCTCAGGGGAACAGAAGAGGAAAAAAAGGTAAAAAAGCCAAAGGAGGAGAAGGCCCTCGATTCCCAGCTGGAACGCGCCGTGCAAATCCTCAAGAGTTGGGAGATCTTCCAAGGGCTTTCCCTCAAGAAATGAGGCGATCCTCCCATGGTGCAACGATCGACGCGGCGAGCCAAACCTAAAAAAGCTTCCGTCAGGAAAAAACCCTCGACAAGGAGGCGGAGGAAGAAGCCATCCTCACGGTTTTGGCCCTTTCTGGGCTTAATCGGATTATTCCTGGCGTTGGGCCTCATTTTCCTCTATCTCTATCGACCTTCAGGCCGTTTCCAATATCAACTCAATCAGAGAATAGACCTCCTTGATAATGCCATTCATAGTTGTCTCTTCGATCTCGGCTTTTCGAAGCGGGATATTCTCTCGCGAGAATCCGTACTGAGAACGAGCGGAACCCTCTCGTGGAAGGCCTCCTCCATAGAACTTCAACTCCCTAAACGGACCTCATTCTCTCAGATCAAGAGGCACATGAAGCACGATTTGACCCATTTGGATAGGGATGTTTCCCTCCGATTCACCGAGGGTCCTTCTCAACCGAGCACGATCGAGGTCCTGGCCGGCGATCTCTTGACCCATAACCTCATTTTCCGCCGCCCTAAGGTTAGAGTACCCAAGAAGAAGGTTGGTCCGCGGATTGCCATCATCATCGATGATATAGGTCCTAGCAGACGGGGAGCGAGGCAAGTGATGAACTTGGAGGCCCCTCTCACCCTCTCCTTTTTCCCCTCTTCCAGCAATTCAGGGAAATTGGCCCAGGAGGCCCTCGAAAAGGGAAAGGAGGTTATCCTCCACATGCCCATGGAGCCCAAGGGATTTCCGGAAACAAACCCTGGGAACGGGGCCCTCTTGATGAGCATGACCGATGAGGAACTCCATCGGCAGATCCGTGAAAATCTCGACACAATCGCCTCGGTAAAGGGGGTTAACAACCATATGGGTTCACGCTTCATGGAGGATGAACACAGGGTTAACATCTTGATGAAAGAACTAAAGGCGCGGAAACTCTTTTTTCTGGATAGTCGGACAACCGCTAACACGGTGGGATATCGGACTGCTAGGGAATTGGGCATCAAAACCGGGCAGAGAGATGTTTTCCTGGATAACAACTGTTATGATGAAGCAGATATCAGGAAGAATATCTCAGAATTGGCGGAAATAGCCAAAAATGAGGGAAAGGCCATTGGCATTGGTCACCCTCACCCTTCCACAATCAGATCCCTCCGGGATATGATTCCAATGTTGAGGGAGAGGGGAATCGAAATTGTCCCCCTTTCGCATCTCATGGAGTAGGGTCCACGGTGACTCGGGATTAATTATGCCAGCGGAAATAATTCGGCCGTATGAAATAAATGGTACGCCTTTGACCCGAATCCTCCCTCCTTTCTCCGTTTCCGTTACTCGAAAGGCAACGTCTTACCTTCCCAAAAATACGGTCAAATCCGGAAAATCACCCTTTTCCCGGCGGCTTGGATTGTCTTAATTGGCATCCCCCTTGCTGATTGTTCCCACAAACCCGAGGGGGAACAGCCCATGAGCCCCGCCAAAGAAGAATTTCATCGACGGATTCATGAAAATTTCGGGGCAAGGCCCTTGGCATCGCTCATCCTCGTCCTTTACAATTGGAGCCCTCCGGCGGCGAATTGGACATAACTTTACCTATGCAAATATTTCAGCTTTCCCCAAAAAAAATGTCACACCTCTGACCTAATTCCCCTCTTCCGTTCATGAATAATACATTCCGCCCTCATGGAATAGGCACGGTTTACCTCCCCGAAAATACGGCCGAATCCGAAGACTCATCCTTTTCCAACCGGCTGGGATGTCTCCAGTTGGCATTCTCCTTGCTAGCTATTCCGAAAAAAGAGGAATAAACGATGAACTTTATTCATCACATCCGCTCTCTATTCGGTCCAACAAATAAGGGAAAAGCTCTTGAATTCTGCTTTATCACCCTTCTCGTCGTTATCGTGATCTACTTAATTGGATCCGGTATCTAACCCCTCTCTCCATCCTAATCTTGCGAAATTTTGAGCAAAATAAATGACCCCAGCCCAAAGGTCTGGGGTTCTTCGTTGAAAAACTCTCCTGGGAGAACGCTACATCAACATCTCGATGGACCGTCGTGCCAAGGCGAGGACGCCCCTCGGGAAAATCCCCATATACACAACCCCCCAAGTAGAGATGATTACGGCGATAACCGACGCTGGCGAGAATGACAGGCCGGAGATTTCCCTCTCCGCTTCCCGAAAGTACATTAACACCGTCACCCGTAAATAGTAGTAAACTGAAATCGCGCTATTGAGCACGCCAATAACGGCGAGCCAGTAATATTGGGCCTTTACTGCGGCGCTGAATATATAGAATTTGGCCATAAATCCCCCCAGAGGCGGAATTCCAGCCATGGACAGGAGGAATATCGTCATGGAGGCGGCAAGCAGTGGGTACTTAAACCCGATCCCCGCATAATCCGATATCAATATGTTCTCCTCCCCCCTCTTTCCCAGCAATATCACAACAGTAAAGGCCCCGATATTCATAAAGGCATAGATCAAAAGGTAGAAGAGAATGCTCGCAGTACCCAACTCATTTCCCGCCACGAAGCCCACCAAGATGTACCCGGCGTGCGCTATGCTGGAATAGGCCAACATCCTCTTGATGTTGGTCTGGGCGATGGCCACCACGTTTCCCACCGTCATCGTCGCCACGGCTAAAAGCCACATGATAGTTATCCAATCGGGCTGAAAGGACCCCAACGCCGAGAAGAACACCCGGACGAAGCCGGCAAATGCAGCGGCTTTTACCCCCGTCGCCATGAATGCGGTTATCGATGTTGGCGCACCCTCGTATACGTCGGGCGTCCACATATGGAAGGGCACCGTCGCCACCTTGAACCCGAAGCCAACGGTCAACAGGGCAATACCGATGATGATCATGGGCGACCGGAGAAGCTCCGGCTTTGCCTTTATATAAGCCGCAATCTCCTTGAGGACGATGGACCCCGTGGATCCATAAATCAGGGCCATGCCGTAAAGCAGGAACCCCGTGGCAAAAGCCCCGAGCAGGAAGTACTTCAAGGCAGACTCGACGGACTTCCTATCCCCCATTATCATGCCCGCCAGCACATAGATGGAAATGGACATCGTCTCCAGGCCGAGAAATATGGTGATCAAACTCGTCCCAGCGGCCATCAACATCATCCCCACCGTGGAAAACATGATCAAGGCATAGTATTCACCGAAGTCGATATCCACCCTTTTCGCATAACCAATGGAGATGAGGACCGTCAAAAGGGCAATGATGAGGAAAATGACCTTGAAGAACACCCCGAATCCATCGGCGGCGATCATGTTGTTGAAGGCGTATTGAGACGTGCCCATAAGTGGGATGGTATAAAAGAAGGCGACAACAACTCCCGCCAGGCTGACGTACCCCAGGTGGTCACTCTTCCCTGCCCGAGGAAAAAAGACCCCGAGAAGAAGCACTGCCAGGGCAAAGGCGCTCAAGATCAGTTCCGGGGCGATACTGCCGAAATTAATCTGAGGAACTGCTATCTCCATCAAAGAAACCCCCCCATCAGTTGCTCCCGAAAGAAGGGGATACCCTCTCTGGCGCGCTCTTTTCGGCGAGGATGGACGCTAAGTGGGGCGTTGGCGCTTCTCCCTTCATCTCGTATTTTGCCTTAAAGCCCTTCAAGAACTGATCCACCGAGACATCCATCTTGGCGAAGAAGAGCTTCGGATAGATCCCCATCACGAAAATCAACAACACCATGGGAACCATGGTAGCTATCTCCCGCTTGCTGAGGTCCTTCAATTTCATGTTCTCGGGATTCTTTATCTCGCCGAACATAACGCGTTGGAACATCCAGAGCATATAAGCGGCCCCAAGGATTACCCCTGTCGCCGCGGCTACTCCGTAGACTGTCTTGGAGCGAAAAGCGCCCAAGAGGATGAGGAACTCCCCCACAAAGCCATTAGTTCCGGGGAGCCCGATGGAGGATAACGTTACGATCATGAAGATGGCCGCGAAAACGGGCATGACCTTGGATAATCCTCCGAAATCGGCGATCATCCGAGTATGTCTCCGTTCATAAATCATACCGACGAGCAAGAAGAGGGATCCCGTGCTGACGCCGTGATTGAGCATCTGATAGACACTACCCTCGACGCCCTGCATGTTCAATGCGAACATCCCCAGCATGACGTAACCGAGGTGACTAACGCTGGAGAAAGCGACCAACCTCTTGAGGTCCGCCTGCATCATGGAGACCAGGGCCCCATATATGATCCCGATGATCGCCAATACACAGAGCAACGGCAGGAAGTCCATTGCCGCGTTGGGAAACAGGGGCATAGCAAAGCGGATAAACCCGTACGTCCCCATTTTCAGCAAGACGCCGGCCAGGATAACGCTTCCGGCCGTGGGGGCTTCCGTATGGGCGTCGGGCAACCAGGTGTGAAAGGGGAACATGGGGACCTTGATGGCGAAGGCCACGGCGAAGGCACCGAACAGCCAGTACTGCATTCTAAGTGGGATGGCCGTCTTATAGAGCTCCAGGACGTCGAAGGTCGGGGTCCCCGTCGCATTGAAGTTGATGAAGTAGAGGGCAAGTATGGCCACCAACATCAAAACACTGCCAGCCATGGTATAGATGAAGAACTTGATGGCTGCGTAGATTCGTCTTTTTGGGTCACCCCATACTCCAATGAGGAGATACATGGGTATAAGCATTACCTCCCAAAAGACGTAAAAGAGGACCAGATCCAGCGCAACAAGGGCCCCCACCATCCCCGTCTCGAGGAAGAGGAAGGAGATCATGTACTCCTTTACCCGCACGGTGATAGCGCTCCAGGAGCTGAGGATGCACAGCACCGTTAAGAAGGTCGTCAAGAGGACGAGCAAGAGGCTTATCCCATCAATTCCCAGGTGGTAGCTCATCCCATACTCGGGAACCCACGGCACCCTCTCGACGAATTGCATCCCAACCGTTTTCGGGTCGAAGGAGAAGAAAAGGGGCAGCGAGATGGCGAATTCCACCAGGGAGAAGGCCAGAGCGGTAGCCCTTATGGCAGAGTGATTCTCCTTGTCGATGAACAGCAGGACTATGGCACCGATGATAGGCAAAAAAACGATAATCGAGAGAAGGTGACCCATGAACAGCACTCCTTCATCTTAATGGAAGATCGCCCTGAATACGTAATAGGCGACGACGATAACGCCCCCGATGACCATTGAAAAGGCATAACTCTGAACGAAACCCGTTTGGATCTTCCGCAAAACCCCGCTCCATCCTACGACGAGACGGCCCACGCCGTTCACCGCTCCGTCGACGACCAAATCATCGAAGCCCTTCCATAGACCCGTCCCCAGCGACTTGAGGGAATCGACGAAGCAGAATTCGTAGATCTCGTCCACGAAATACTTGTTAATCAATACCCTGTAAAGGGTCCTCCTCTTCTCGGCCAAAATGCCCGGAAGCTCTGGCCTCTTGATATAGAATACATAGGCAATGAAGATGCCGATCACCGCTATGGCGACGGAGATGGCCATCAGCATCAATTCCGTCGATGCAGGATGGGCTCCGTGGGCTGTGGCATGTACGCCGCCCCCTTCAGCCGCGTGAGCAAGGCTCCCCAGTGAGAGGGAGGCATGGCCCGAAGGCCCCCCTCCATGGCCGCCAACCACGGGGGCGAGGAACTCGCCAACCTTATTAAATCCTCCCAAAAACACGTGGGGTATCCCCACGTAACCCCCTATTATGGAGAGGATGGCCAAAACTCCCATGGGAATCGTCATCACCTTGGGCGACTCATGGATGTGTTTCCTCACCTCCTCGGCAGCACGAGACTCGCCGAAGAACGTCATAAAGAGCAGCCGGAACATATAGAAGGCCGTCATCCCCGCAGCCATGGCCCCGACCAACCAAAGCAGGAAATGTCCGTGGGGACTGCTATAGGCCTGCCATAAGATCTCATCCTTGCTGAAGAACCCGGAGAAGCCGGGTATCCCCGCAATAGCGAGGGTAGCGGGGACAAACACCCAGAAGGTAACGGGGATTCTCCTCCTCAGCCCCCCCATTTTCCGCATATCCAACTCCCCGCTCATGGCGTGCATGACGCTTCCCGCTCCCAAAAAGAGGAGGCCCTTGAAGAAGGCATGGGTCATCAAATGAAACATCCCGGCCCCATAAGCCCCAACACCGACCCCGAGGAACATATACCCCAGCTGGCTGATGGTCGAATAGGCCAGGACTCGTTTGATATCGTTCTGGGTCAATCCAATAGATGCAGCATAGATGGCAGTGGCTACCCCGATGACCGCGACAATGGCCATGGCAAGGGGTGCCATGCTGTAGAGCACATTACAGCGGGCAATCATGTAGACGCCCGCGGTAACCATGGTAGCTGCGTGAATAAGCGAGCTAACAGGGGTGGGACCCTCCATGGCATCGGGCAGCCAAACGTAGAGGGGAAGTTGGGCCGATTTCCCCGTTGCCCCGATGAAGAGCAAAATGGCGATGATCGTCGCCATGGTCGTGTCCAGCGAAGGCACTTTGCTGAAGACCTCGGTGAAATCCAGTGTCCCGAGCTTCGTGAAAATGAGGAAGATCCCCAGGAGAAACCCGAAGTCCCCCACACGGTTCACGACGAAGGCCTTTTTCCCCGCATTGGAGGCAGTATCCTTCTCGAACCAGAAGCCGATCAGCAGATAAGAACAGAGTCCGACCCCCTCCCAGCCAACGAACATGAGCAGGAAATTATTGGCCAAAACCAGGTTGAGCATCATGAACACGAAGAGGTTGAGGTAGGTGAAATACCGAGGATAGCCGGGGTCATCGTGCATATACCCAACGGAGTAGATATGGATGAAAAAACTGACTCCCGAAACCACAAGGGCCATCAAGACGGAGAGGGGATCCACCTGATATCCGATAACCGTCCGAAGGCCCCCCGAAATAATCCAATCGAAGACCTCCACCTCATGATGGCGACCTGCCGGGGGAAGCCTCAGGAGGTCAAAGAGGAGGAAGAGGGAAACGAGGAAAGCCAAACCAATAGCCGAACAACCGATCCAGCCAACCAGCCGCCTATCTATCCTCCGGCCCATCAGGCCGTTGATGATAAACCCAATGGCTGGGAAAAGGGGAACTAACCAAACATAGTCAAGCATTGTCAACTCCTCGGGAAAGGTGCCATCACCACTTCATCAGATTGATCTCGTCCACGTTGATGGTTTCCCTCGTCCTGTAAAGCTGAACGAAGATCGCAAGGCCCACCGCGGCCTCTGCGGCAGCAACGGCCATGATGAAAAAGACGAACATGACGCCATGGGGGGAATTGAGGAATCGCGATAGCGTGATGAAGCTCAAATTGACCGCATTTAACATCAACTCGATGCACATGAAGACGACAATGGCATTACGCCTCGTCAAAGCCCCAATAACCCCGATGGTAAAGAGAATTGCACCCAGAACGAGGTAACACGATGGTGGAACCGCGGGGATGGTCATGGCTTACTCCTTTCTCGGTTCCCTTCTCTTGCTCAGGATAACGGCCCCAACGATGCCCGCAACCAGCAATATAGAAGCCACCTCGAAGGGAAGGAGATAATCGGTAAAGAGTACCTCCCCTACCGCCCTCACGTTTCCCACGGCGCTCACTTTTTCCGGGGTGAAGGAGCCGCTGCTTCCCTTAAGTACCCGTGTGATGACGGCGTAGAAGATACCAAACATCAATAAGACGGCCAAAAATCCCCCTATGGCTTTTGAATAGACGAACTTCAGTTTGGACCGCAATTCAACCTCAAGGTCCAATAACATCACGACGAAGAGGATGAGCATCATTATCGCCCCGGCGTAAACGATCACCTGGACTATGGCGATGAACGTACTGTGCAACAACACATAGAGGCCAGCGGTGGCCAAAAAGGTCAAGACCATCCATAGGGCGCAGTGAACCGGGTTCTTGTTCGAAACAACCATGACCGATGCAAATATGCAGGTGAGCGAGATGCCCAGGAAGATCAGCCACTGAATAAGCGTTACCATATTCTCTGCCATCGCCCGACCCCTTCCATGGATCCCTACCTGTTCAGGGATTCCTCCTCTAGCAAGCGTTCCGTCGTTAAGATGAACTCGTCCCGCCCGTATCCGATTAATTCATAGTTTTTCCCCATCTTGATGGCGTTTACCGGGCACGCCTCCTCGCAATACCCGCAGAAGATACATCGGATGGCGTTCAGCTCATAGACGGTGGGGTAACGTCTTCCGTTTTCGTCCTCCGCCGTCTCCACATAGATACACTGCGATGGGCAAACGGCCATACAGAGCCCACACCCCACACACGTGGTTTCTCCCTTTTGATCCCCCACGAAGTATTGAATGCCCCGCCACCGTGGGGCGGGGTCCACCTTTTGCTCCGGATATTGAACGGTAACGGGTTTCGAGAAGAACCTCGATAATGTGAGCTTCAAACCTTTGATCAGGGGGACGATCATGGTAACTCCTCATTCTAGCGAATCGAAATAACGATGGCGGTAACCACGAGGTTGATCAGGGCCAGCGGAAACAGGAATTTCCACCCGAAATACATGATTTGGTCATACCTCAGCCGGGGAAAGGTTCCCCTCTCCCAGATGCAGAAGAAGATGACTCCGACCACCTTGATGAAAAACCAGATCACTCCTGGAATAAAGGAGAGGGCTGGATGAGGGGGTTGCCATCCACCGAGGAACAGCGTGGCCGCCACCGCGCATACAACCACGAGATGGGCATATTCCCCCATGAAGAACAGGGCGAATTTCATGCTACTGTATTCGATGTTAAACCCACAAGCCAGCTCGGATTCCGCCTCCGGCATATCGAAGGGAGTCCGGCTCAACTCTGCCAAACCACAGACCATATAGAGGACGAAGGCGACGGGCTGGAGCCATACATACCAATGCCAAAATCCCCCACCCTGACCAAGCACGATATCGGTTAGCCGAGGGGTCTGGGAAATGAGCAAAACGCCCATAATGGAAAGGCCCAAGGCCACCTCATAGCTGATCATCATCGCCGCCGCCCGAAGGGCTCCCGTGAGGCCATACTTGTTGCCCGATGACCATCCCCCCAGGACGACCCCGTACTCCCCGAGAGATGCTACGCCGAAGATGTACAGGATGCCTATGTCCACGTCGGCTATCACCAGGTTTATCTCCCTCCCCCAGAGCACTATCTTGTTCCCGAAGGGGATGACGGCGAACAGGCTGATGGCCGAAGCGATGACGATCATGGGGGCGATCACGAAGCAGACCTTATCCGCTCGCCCCGGAATAAGGTCTTCCTTGAAGAAGGCCTTGATCCCATCGGCAAAGGGTTGAAGGAGGCCGAAGGGACCTGCCCTGTTGGGCCCATACCGGACTTGAACATGGCCCAGGATCTTTCTCTCCGCCAATGTCAGGTAGGCGACGATCATCATCAGGCACGCGAAAACGACGATGGCCTTAATCACCACCTCGACGAGGAAATACACCAGCTCCATATCCATCCCTTCCTAAATTTTTTCAACCCTGGCCGAGCACACCTTATATTCAGGGTTTTTCGCAATCGGATCAATGTCCGCAAAGATCAAACCGTTGAGGGGAATATCCCGAAACCCCGGAGCTACATAGACCATCCCCTTGGCCATCCCCCCATCCAGCTTGGCCTTCGTTTCAACCTCCCCCCTGGGAGATATCACCTTTACCATATCCCCATCCGATATCGTAAGGGCCTTGGCATCCTCGGGATTCATTCTGAGGCAGGTTTCCTCATAGACCTTTGAGAGGCCGATTGCCCTCTTGGTAATCGTGCCGATATGATAGTGGTACAAGTGGCCCCCCGTCACCAGGGCAAACGGATATTCCTCGTCCGTCTTCTCCACGGGCTCCCTGTATTCAACGGCTGCGAGCTTCCCCTTCCCTCGGTTGAAGCCATCCCCGTGAAGAATCCTCGTTCCCGGATGATCCGCGGTGGGACAGGGCCATTGAATCCCCTCTCCTTCCAGTCGATCGTAGTTTACACCTCCGTAAATGGGGGTTACCCGGCTTATCTCCTCCATCACCTCGGAGGGGCCTTCATATTCCATCGGATAGCCCATCTTGGACGCGAGCTGGCAGATAATCGCCCAATCCGGTCTCGCATCGTCCACCGGCTGAAGGGCCTTCCTCACCCTCTGGATTCGCCTCTCCATGTTGGTGAACGTCCCCTCCTTCTCGGCGAAGGTCGTCCCGGGCAGCACCACGTGGGCCCCTTTGGCCGTCTCTGAGAGGAAGGCATCCTGAACAACCAGGAATTCCAAGGAGTTAATGGCCTCCTCCAACCTCTTGGGATTCGGGAGCGAAATGAGGGGGTTTTCCCCGACGATAATCATGGCCTTGATCCGCCCTTGAAGGATCCCCTCCACCATTTCGATGAGTGTCAAGCCCTCATCCTCGGGCAGCTCAATACCCCACTCCTCCTCGAACCTCCCCCGGGGAATCTCCTCCGAAATCGGCTGATATCCTGGGAGATACTCGGGCAGCGCCCCCATATCACAGGCCCCTTGGGCGTTGCTCTGGACGATGAGCGGATACAGTCCACCCCCTTCTGCGCCCATGTTTCCGGAAACCATGGCCAGGTTAGCAAGTCCTCGCACATGATCCGTCCCGTTGATATGTTGGACCATGCCCGAACCATAGGCGATGGAAGCCTTCTCCGCCTCGGCATAGAGACGGGCGGCTTTTACTAGATCCTGCTGAGGAATCCCCGAGAACTTCTCCACGGAGGCAGGGGTAAAGGCCTTAACCCCTCTTTTCAGCTCATTTAAGTCCTCGGTATGGCGCCGCACATAACCGGAGGCCAAGAGCTTCTCCGAGAGGATGAGCCGAATAAACCCATTAATCCACGCGACATCCGTGCCGGGCCTCGGTCGAAGCCAAATATCCGCGTATTTTTCCAAGGCCGTCTTCCGTGGGTCAACTAAAATGACCTTCGAGCCTCTTTCTCGAATGGCCCTGCGAATCTTGTTGGCAAAGATGAGGTTGTCCACGTCGGGATCAGCCCCCGCGATGAGGATCACCCCTGAATCGAGAATATCGTCCATCGCGTTGGTCATGGCCCCATACCCCGTGGCCTCCATCAAGCCGGTCACGGTGGGGCAATGGGTCAATCGTGAGCCACTGTCCACGTTATTGTTCCCAATGGCCGCCCGCATGAATTTTTGCATCAGGTAGCATTCCTCGTTGGTGTGGCGCGCTGAGATAATGCCTCCGATACTCGCCTTGCCATATTGATCCCGTATCGACCCCAACCGCTCCGCAGCCACGCTAAGGGCCTCATCCCAATCAGCCCCAACCAGGGACCCATTCTTTCTGATCAGGGGGGTGGTCAATCGGTCGCCATGATGGACATAGTCATAACCAAACCGCCCCTTTACGCAGAGACTGCCCCGGTTGCTCCCCTTCTCATCATCGGCGGTGACCTTTATGATGGTCCTCTCTCCTACCGTATTCAGTTCCAATTGACACCCACAGCCACAAAAGGTGCAGGTGGTCGGGACCCTCTCGGCTTGCCATTTCCTCCCCTTGACAGGGCTCAAACTCTCCGTCAAGGCGCCCACCGGACACACCGAGAGACATTCGCCGCAGGAAATGCACCACTCCGAATTAACAGCGTTAATCATGGAGACGAGCCCCTTTTCCACGATATCCAGGACGTGACACCCCGGGATTTCGATACAGGCCTGGACGCACCGTTGACACATAACGCACCTATTGGGCCACTGTCGTATAAGGGGCGTACCGTAGGCGGGTACCTTTCTCTCAATCTCCTCGGCAACGAACTCCTGCCGGTCAATCCCGAAGCCATAGGCTAGGTTCTGGAGCTGGCATTCACCGCCTGCGTCGCATACCGGACAATCCAGGGGGTGATTTACGAGCATCAGCCGGAGTGCATCACGCCGCAACTTCTGCACCCGCTCCGTCTTGCTGTGGACTACGATACCATCGACAACGGGCGTCGTACATGCGGCCATGGGCTTTTCCGCGCCTTCGATCTCCACGAGACACATTCGACACGAGCCCAGGGTGCTCAGCCTCTTGTGGAAGCAGAGGGTGGGGATGGAGATACTATTCTCCGTGGCGGCCTCCAGGATCGTCTTCTCCTCGCCCGTGGTAATCTCCGTACCGTCAATCGTAAGCTTTACCATCATCGCTCCCCATCAACCACATCTCTGAAAAACTCGCCCTTCGCGGCTCAGAAAATTTTCTTTTCTGCAATTATCCTCATTAGACCGATAACGAACCCGTTCAGCTCTCGGTCGCAACCAAAGCGATTCGGTAGCACCGCAGACACCGATCCGCCTCCTTTATTGCAGCGGGCACGGAAAACCCCTTCTCCACTTCCTCGAAAGTCCATTTCCTCTCCTTCGGAGGCAGCATCTGGAGCTGCTTCCTCTTTCTTCCGCCGATGATCCCGATCTCTTCCTGGGAGTCATAAACCTTTATAGAGGCCATCAGGTTCTCAAGCCTCTCGTCCTCCGTCGGGCTCACCTGTAAGCCGCTCAGGTACAGGTCGATTTTATCGGCCGCCCTCTTTCCGTTTCCAGCGGCCCTGACCAGAACATCCGGACCGGTAACACAATCCCCCGCGGAAAAAACCCCCTCCCTCGAGCTCCCTAGAGTCTCCTCATCCACGGAAATGGTCCCCCACTTGGTCGTCTCAATCCCATCTTTCTCTTCCATAAAGGAGAGGTCCACCGCTTGGCCAATGGCGGGAATCACGATATCCGTATCTACGGAGAATTCCGATCCGGGGATTGGAACTGGCCTCCTTCGACCGCTCTCATCGGGCTCCCCCAGTTCCATGCGGATACACTCAACGCCCACCACCTTTCCCTCCTTGGCAATGATCTTGGTCGGGACGCAGAGGTAGTGAAACTGCACTTCCTCTTCCTCGGCGTCGTGAATCTCCACCTCGTCGGCCGGCATCTCCTTCCGCGATCTCCTGTAGAAAAGATTGACATCCTTCTTCTCCACCCGAAAGGAGGAGCGGACGCAATCGATGGCGACATTCCCCCCTCCCACCACCACCACTCTCTTCCCCTCGGGAAAGGGGTCCTTCCCCATGTTTACATCCAGGAGATACTGAACACCGGTGATGAACCCCTCATATCCCTTGTCTTCACCCTCGACCCTCATCGAGGTGCTCCCCTGAGCCCCCACCCCGATGAAGAGGGCCTTGTACCCCTGTTGGAAGATTTCCTCCAAGGTTATGTCCTTTCCGACCTGGACCCCGTATCGGATCTCAACTCCAATGGACCGGATGATCTCCACCTCCCGGCGCAAGATATCCCTCGGAAGGCGATAATCGGGGATGCCCCATATCGCCATCCCCCCCGATTCGAGGAACCGCTCGAAAATGGTCACCGGATATCCCTTTAAGGCCAAGTAATAGGCGCAAGACAATCCCGCCGGGCCTGCCCCTATGATGGCCACCTTATCCTCCTTCTTCTCGGAAGCCGGGGAAACGGAAGGAATATGCCTCTTCTCTAATTCGTAATCGGCCACAAATCGCTTCAAATACTTTATGGAAAGGGGTTCATCGATATTGGCCCTCCTGCAGTTCTCCTCACAGGGCCGTATACACACCCTCCCTAAGACCCCCGGAAGACAGGTTGCCTCGCGAATCACGGAAAGGGATTCCTCAAACTTTCCCTCCTTGATGTATTCAATGTACGTGGGAATATCGAGGTGGGAAGGGCAGGCGCTCATGCAGGGCGCGGTTAACTTCACCTTGTAGGTTCCCCTGGCAACCCTCTTCTTCCCCTTGATGACCTCCTCGAAATCGCCCCTGAAATACTCGATGGCGTCCAATACGGGCTTGGTACCGGTCTGCCCCACGGTACATTTGGAGCCCTCTCTGATAAAGGCCCCCAGACTCCCAAGCATGCCCAAATCCGCCATCTTTCCCCTACCGTCGGCGATCCGATTCACCACCTCCAGCATCACCCTGGTACCCACACGGCACGGAACGCACTTCCCGCAGGATTCCCCCTGAACAGCATCCAAATACGCCCGGACCATATCCACCACGTTTACCCCGGGATCCCTTATGACCAACCCATCCCATCCCACGAAGCCCTTTATTTGGGCTTCTCCGTCATAATCCACCGGTATATTCAAGCTTTTCACTTCCAGGGAGTCACCGGGCGCTTTTCCCCGATTATCGACGATCTGGTCCTTCCAGCTACTGAAAACGACATCGGTCATGCCCCATACTCCTTATCTGTCAACCTCTCCTAAGACGATATCGATGCTCCCGATGGCGGATACCACGTCGGCAATCAATTTACCTTCGATCATCTTCGGGAGACAGCTCAGGTTAATAAAGGATGGCGTCCTGATCTTGATTCGATAAGGATGGTTCGACCCATCGCTGACGATGTAAAACCCCAGTTCCCCCTTGGGCGCCTCGACGCTCATGAAAACTTCGCCCTCCGGGGCCTCAAATCCCTCCGAGACGATCTTGAATTGCCGAATCAAGGCATCGATGTTCCTCTGGACATCGTCCTTGGGGGGGAGCACCACCCGGGGGTCATCGGCCATGATAGGTCCATCGGGGAGGTTATCCACCGCTTGTTGAATAATCCGGACCGACTGCCTCATCTCTTCCAGCCGAACCATGTATCGATCGTAGACATCACCCACCTCGCCGATGGGAATCTCGAAGTCGAACTCATCGTAACTGCAGTAGGGAAACCGCTTTCGAACGTCCCACCTCACTCCAGAGCCCCTCAGCGTCGGCCCGCTGGCCCCATAATTGATGGCATCCTCCGCCGTGAGAATGCCCACTCCCTTTGTCCTCCTCATCCAGATTACGTTTTTCGTGAGGAGGGTCTCGTATTCGTTGATTCGTCCCGGAAAATCCTCAAGGAACCGCCTAACGCTCTCCTCAAACCCCTCCGGGATATCCTTGGCCAGGCCTCCGATCCGAAAATAGGTGGGGGTTAACCTGCCGCCGGATACCTCCTCTATGATCCTCAGTATGGATTCCCGCTCCCGGAAACAGTAGAAGAGCACCGTCATGGCCCCAATATCCAGGGCGTGGGTCGCCAACCATATGAGGTGGGCGGCAAGTCTCTGAAGTTCAGCCACGGCAACCCGGACGTACTGGGCCCGTTTGGGGACCTCCATGCCCAGGAGCTTCTCCACGGCCAAAACGTATCCCAGGTTGTTTCCTATCCCGTTGGTGTAATCCAGGCGATCCGTCAAGGGAATGACTTGGTGGTACGTCTTCGTCTCGGACAGTTTCTCGACGCCGCGGTGAAGATGTCCCACATGAGGGGTCGCCTTTACGACGATCTCCCCATCCAATTCCAACACGAGCCTCAAAACCCCGTGGGTTGAGGGGTGCTGCGGGCCCATGTTGATGGTAAGATATCTCGTTTCGGCCATCTCGAACCCCGCTCACTGGTTCATAGCTCGGGAATGAAGGGTTTATCGAAATCCTTCCCCTTTACCGGGAAATCCTTGCGGAGGGGATATCCCTCGAAATCATCCCACATTAAGATCCGCCTTAAATCGGGGTGATTTTCGAAGCGGATTCCCAGCATATCGTAGGCCTCCCTCTCATACCAATTGGCGGCCTTCCAAATTGATTCAACGCTCGGAACGGAGTCGCCCTCCTCCAGCGGAACTTTCACCCTCAATCGTCGATCGTACTTTGTTGAGCAGAGATGGTAGACGAGTTCAAATCTCGACTTTCTGGCCTGATAATCGACGCCGCAGACATCCGTTAGGTAATCATAGGAGAGATCCGGGTCTTCCTTGAGGAATTCCAAAACCTCCGCTACCCTCTGCTTCTCAACGACCAAGGTAGTCTCGTCCCTGAAGGTTTCCACCTTCAGGATCGAAGCCCCAAATTGCCCTCTCACCTTATCGGTCCCTTCGGTCTCCACCCTATTTCTCCCTTGGTACCACTGCATTCGCTGCCCCCACCCCATCCCCTCCAGAAGGACGGCGTGGGGGCAGTGAACATAAGGAACATTTAAGGAATGTAACGTAACGAGAGGAGACCTACGTAGCCTCGATTTCCAGGCCACTCTTTACATCCACCCGATCCAGAAGGGTCTCCCGTTCGATCTTCTTCTGGAGTCCCATGAGGGCCGTCAACAATGCCTCAGGCCTTGGGGGACATCCCGGAACGTAAACATCCACGGGAAGAACCTGGTCAACGCCTTGCACGACGTTATACGTTTGAAATATTCCCCCGGTACAGGCACAGGCCCCGTAGGCGATCACCCATTTGGGCTCCGGCATCTGTTCATAGATCCTCTTCACCATGGGGGTCATCTTCTTGGTAACCGTTCCCGCTACGATCATCAGGTCCGCCTGCCTCGGGGAGGGACGGAATACCTCAGCTCCAAACCTCGAAATATCCCAGGTCGCCGAACTGGTGACCATCATCTCCAGGGCGCATCAGGCCAGGCCGAAGGTCACCGGCCATATGGACCACTTCCGCCCCCAATTGACCACCTTATCGACGATGTCCATGAGGACATTCTTCCCCACGAGCGTCTCTACTCCCATTCCAAAGCTCCTTTTCTCCAGACATATATGTAGGCGATGACTAAAATGCCAATGAATACCAACATCTCCCCCAAGATGAAAAAACCCAATCCCTTGAGACTCCTGAAGACCAAGACCCATGGATAGAGAAAGACGATCTCGATGTCGAAGAGCAAGAATAACATGGCGATGATGTAATACTTGATGGGGATTCTCCTCAACGAAGAGCCGATCGTGGGCATCCCACATTCATAGGGGGA
>CAYFXP010000197.1:0-5008 GCA_964346935.1 uncultured Syntrophobacterales bacterium | reverse complement strand
ATACAAGGATATCAACGCCCTGGAGGCTGGGGCCATGATCCTGGTCACGGTGGCTGTTGGGACTCAGCTCATCGCGGATATCGTCTATACATTCTTGAACCCGCGGATTCGGTATACATAGAACGAGTCATTTTCCATTGGGCATTTGCGATTTGAGATTTCCCATTAACAGACACGTGGGTACTCATATTTTTTCGGTTTCAAAATTTTAGATGGAACAGACTTCCCAATGAAAAACGGCGAATGACAAATGACCAGCTATCCGATTGAAGATTGACCGTTGCCAATTGTGGATTGAAAACACCCGAAAAGCAAAATGGTAAAGAATCCAGAGGCCAAAAACATTTTCTCGAAAGCTATAGAAACTGGGAGGAAGAAGGGCAAGTGAGTAATGGCGAAACTGCTTCGGCCGTGCTCGAAGTCGGGTTAGGCCGGGTTCGGCGGATATTCGGAGGGGTGTCCATTGTCTTTGCATCCAGAACGGCGACGGTTGGACTCGTCATTGTCCTGTTTTGGGTGTTTGTCGCGGTCTTCGCCCCCCTTTTGACACCATATACGCCTTTGGAGCAGGACTGGAAGGCTCCGAATCAAGGACCATCGCGCACGCACGTCCTGGGCACCGATGAACTGGGCCGGGATCTCTGGTCCCGATTAATATACGGCGCGCGCGTTGTCCTGGTGGCCCTGCCCATTTCCGAGAACTTCTGGTTACCCGGGGGGACGGCCCTGTGGGGTGTGTTCGCGGCGCTCCTCGTGGGGATGACGCTCGGGCTCGTGAGTGGATATTACGGCGGATGGATCGATGAAATCGTCATGCGTCTCCTGGACTCCATGATGGCCGTTCCTATCATCCTTCTTTACCTGATCATCATGGCGGCCTTGGGCGCCTCGGCCATGAACGTGGTCATCGCCATCACCATCGTGGGGACCCCCGGGATCGCCCGGTTGGTTCGCAGCCTCACCTTGGATATTCGAACCCGAGAGTATATCCGGGCCTCGGAGACGAGAGGTGAAAGCCGCTGGTATATTATGTTCGTTGAGATTCTCCCCAATGCACGAGGCCCCATCATCGTCGATACCATGCTGCGTGTCGGCTATGCCATCTTCGCCATGGGGACACTGGGATTTCTGGGCCTCGGGTTGCCGCCTCCTTCTCCTGACTGGGGAAGCATGGTGGCCAAAGGGCGAGAGTTCATCCTGGCCGGAAGCCCCTGGGCTGCCCTCTGGCCTTCGATCGCCATCGCCTCGTTGGTGGTCGGTTTGAATCTGCTGGCCGATGGCATGCGGGAAGAGTCGATGCGTTATCAGTAATGCGAGGTTAGCCATTGAGGTTAGAGAGTGCAGGTGAGTAGAAACAGCGGAGGTAATCCAGTTTCCGTACTCGATGTAGAGAGTCTCACAATTGCCTATGAGACTCGCAAGGGAGATGTGGAGGCCGTCAGAGACGTCTCCTTCCAGGTCGGAGCAGGCGAGACCGTCGGTCTGGTGGGCGAGTCGGGTTGCGGGAAGAGCACAATCGCCTTCGGGATAGTCAATTTCCTCGGCCACAACGGGAAGATCGTGGAAGGAAACATCCGCTTTCAAGACGAAGAACTAGTCGGCCGATCAGAGGAGGAACTCAAGGAGCTCCGGGGGGATAGGATCGCCATGGTATACCAGGACCCCATGCAGGCCCTCAACCCCTCGGTGAGACTCGGTGATCAGCTTGCCGAGGTCCTGACCTGCCATCAGCGGATTTCAGAGGAAGAGGCCTGGGAGCGTTCCATTCAAATGCTCAAACGGATAAACATGCCCGACCCTGGAGATGTGATGAAGCGTTACGCACACCAGATATCGGGCGGTCAACAACAGCGGGTCGTGATTGCCATGGCGATGCTCAATAACCCGGCCCTCTTAATCATGGACGAGCCTACAACAGCTCTGGACGTCACCGTGGAAGCGGCGGTGTTGGATCTCATTGAGGAATTAAAGAATGACTTTCAGGCGGCAAACATCTTTATCACCCACAACCTAGGTGTGATTGCCCGTGTGAGCGATTACCTCTGCGTCATGTACGCCGGTCAGATGGTGGAGAAGGGACCCGTGCAAGAGATCTTCCGAAAGCCTTGTCACCCGTACACCATGGGCCTTTTGGGTTCTGTGCCACGGCTGGGTGAGAGCAAGGCCGAATCTATGCTTATCCCCATCCGAGGCCGAGTCCCCCCCCCGGCCGATCGCCCGAAGAATGAGTGCATCTTCGCCCCCCGGTGCGACTATGCCACGGAGAAGTGCAGGCAGGCACTTCCCGGTTTTACGGAAGTGGCACCGGGGCATGCGGCCCGCTGCATCTACGCTCGAGATATAGACAGTAGGCCTAGGACCACGAGGAGTCGACCAAGCGCTGCCCAAGCGCCTGCAACGGCTCAACCTGAATTGCGCGAGGAAACCCTTCTGAGCTTCGATCAGCTCAAGGTTTACTACCCGCAGGAATCGAACTCGGTGGTTAGCCTGTTCGGCCTTGGCGAGAAGAAATTTGTCAAGGCGGTAGATGATGTGAGTGTGAGGGTGTCCAAGGGCCGGACGCTCGGCATCGTTGGCGAGTCAGGCTGCGGGAAATCCACCTTGGTCAAGGGTATCATCGGACTTGAGCCGGTGACCGATGGCGAGATCGAGTTTTTGGGCGTAGACATTACCCAGGACGTTTCGTCACGTGATACAGGACTGGTTCAAGAGATGCAGATGGTCTTCCAGAATCCCGACTCCACCCTCAATCCGTCCTATTCCATTGGCAGGCAAATCGCCCGACCGATCAAGAGATTCAAGACGGTACCCAAGAATCAGACCAAAGAGGAAGTCATACGGCTGCTCAAGGCCGTGCGGCTCGGTGCCCATTACTACGATCGTCTGCCCAGGCAATTGAGTGGAGGAGAGAAACAACGCGTTGGCATCGCACGAGCGCTAGCGAGCCGGCCAGATTTGATCATTTGTGATGAGCCTGTTTCCGCGCTGGACGTCTCGGTCCAGGCAGCGGTAATCAATCTCCTGCTGGAGATCCAAAAGATGTTCGGCTCTTCCATGATCTTCATCGCTCATGATCTTAGCGTGGTCCGCTTTTTCTCGGACGACATCGCGGTTATGTACCTCGGCCAAATAGTAGAAATCGGTCCGGCCGAAGCCATCTACGCCCCCCCATATCATCCATATACCGAGGCGCTGCTGTCGGCGGTTCCCATCCCTGATCCGGACGCGGAGCAGAAGGAGATTCGCCTGAGCGGAAACGTGCCCAGCGCCCTCAACCCACCGAGCGGCTGTTACTTTCACACCCGCTGCCCTCGACGAACAATGCTCCCCAATTCCGGTAAGATCTGTGAAGTGGAAACGCCTCCTTGGCGTGAGACGGAAAAGGGACATCGCATCCTCTGTCATATCCCCCTCGAGGACCTCAATACCATCGAGTCGGTTGTTCACGCTGCCAACTAAACTGGGAGCAATACGCCGCAAGGAGGACCGATCGAAGGCAACGCCGCCCTTCGGCTTTAATCAGGGCCATGAGTCTGTCGAATGGCAGATGATGCCTTAATGGTGGATCAGGGGCTTACAATTCGCTTGACATCAATAATTGGATTTGATTTAGTGGCCTGAGAGAGGTACAAAAATCCATATTCAAGTGGGGAAAGGAGGGTATTCCCATGAAAATCCTCAGGATTGACATAGGAGCAGAAGCTGGACCCAAGGCCAGCGAAGGTCCAATGGGCGAATACGAAGGCCAGGGAGGCAGGGGACTCACTTCAGCCATTATCTCCAAAGAAGTGCCTCCCCTCTGTCATCCATTGGGAGCGAATAATAAGCTCGTCCTTGCTCCGGGGCTGCTGAGTGGAACGGCTGCCGCCATGTCGGGGCGAATCTCGGTCGGCTGTAAGAGCGCACTTACCGGAGGCATCAAAGAGGCCAACGCAGGAGGACAAGCTGCTCAGGTTCTGGCCAGGCTCGGTTATGGTGCCATTGTGCTGGAGGGAAAGCCCAAGGACAATACCCTTTACAAAGTCTTCATTAACAAGGACGGGGTAAAAATTACGCCCGATAACAGCCTCAAGATGCTGAACAACTACGACCTCATCGAGAAGATGAAAAAGGAGTTCGGTGACAAAATCGCTTGCATCTCCATCGGACCGGCGGGCGAGATGAAGATGTCCGCCGCCTCGGTGGCCTGCACCGACATGGAGCTGAGACCCACCCGACATGCGGCACGTGGGGGGCCTGGTGCCGTCATGGGCGCCAAGGGCGTAAAGGTCATCGTGCTCGATGACGCCGGGATGAAGATGCGAGAGCCGAAGGACCCCGAGAAATTCAGACAGGCCAATAAAGCATTCGTAGAAGGTCTCGAAAGGCATGGAGTCACCGGCGAGGGACTTCCCGCCTACGGAACCAACATATTGGCCAACATCATTAACGAGGCTCGCGCGTATCCGACTAAGAACTTCATGTGGGGAACCTTTGAGGGTACCCAAAAGGTCAGCGGCGAAACCCAGGCCGAAACGGAGAAGGCGCGCGGTGGTCTCGCCACCCACGGCTGTCACAAGGGCTGCACCATACAGTGCTCGGGTATTTTCATGGATAAAGATGGCCATTACCTCACCAAACAGCCGGAATATGAGACGGTCTGGGCGCATGGTCCTAACTGTGGAATAGACGACCTGGACGTCATTGCTCAGCTGGACCGCCTGGACGATGAATATGGCCTGGATACCATCGAGATGGGGGCCACTATAGCGGTGGCCATGGAGGCAGGCCTGGCCGAATTTGGAGATGGCGAGGCGGCCATTAAACTGCTGAAGGAAGTGGGCAAGGGTACACCCTTGGGGCGCATTCTGGGAAACGGGGCAGCAGTAACCGGTAAGGTTTATGGGCTGGAACGGGTGCCGGTGGTTAAGGGCCAGGCCCTTCCGGCCTATGATCCCCGGGGAATCCAAGGGATCGGGGTAACCTATGCCACCAGTACCATGGGGGCTGACCATACCGCGGGGTACGC
>CAYFXP010000196.1:0-2715 GCA_964346935.1 uncultured Syntrophobacterales bacterium | reverse complement strand
GAGATGGTGAGAGAAATGCTCCGCAGCAATTGGGAGATTCTCGCTCACAGCTACGAGCAGCGGGTCATAAACCTTGAAGAGGATGAACGAGATGTCATTCGGCGAACTATTCAGACCATCCGCGATTTTACGGGTAAGGCACCCCGAGGATGGATGGGCCCGGGTTTACACGAAACCTTTGACACCCTTGATATCCTGGCGGAGGAGGGCTTTGAATACGTGGCGGATTGGGTGAATGATGACCAACCGTATCCGCTAAAGGTGAAAAATGGCAGGGTGATAGCTGTGCCCTATACTGTTGAGCTCAACGATATTCCCATTTACCTCATTCAGCACCACCGTTCGCCGGAAATCTACGAACGCTCTCGTGATGCATTTGATACCCTGTACGAGGAAGGGGCCGAGAGCGCCCGTTTCATGGGGATCGCTGTCCACCCGTATATCTCGGGTGCGGCCCATCGGATCAAATACATCGATAAGATATTTCAGTACATAAGGGAACACGATGGCGTGCTCTTCATGACCGGGGAGGAGATTCTGGATTGGTACAATGATGTGGCGACCAAAGAGACATCGAAGCCGTAACTTCATCTCACGGGAATGAGGCGCCAACGATGAAGGCCTAAGGGGAAGGGATTTTTGGGGACGCCAGAAACAGGATAGGGATTTTATCCCACAGGAGCACTGAATGGAGAGGAGGGTTCTCCTTATCGGAAGCTTGGATACCAAGGCAAAGGAGCTTGTTTATCTTCAAGGCAAGATAGAAGCCGAAGGAATAAAGACACTCCTCATGGATGTCAGCTGCAAGGCTGAACAGACCGAATTTCACCCCGACGTTTCTTGTAGAATGGTAGCAAGGGAGGTCGGGAAGGAGTTTGAGGAGATCGCTCAACTCGATAAGATTTCGGCTTTGAGGCGGATGACTGACGGAGCGATGAGAATTGCCGAAAGAATGGTTGCAGCGGGGGAATTTCACGGGGTCATCGGGTTGGGCGGGGCCAACGGGGCGGAAATGACGTGCGGGGTGATGCGGATGCTCCCCGTCGGGTTTCCGAAGCTCATGGTAACCCCTGTAGCCTCGGGGAATGTCCGTCCCTATGTGGGAACAAAGGACATCATGATGATGAACTCCATCGGCGATATCTCCCTCAACAGAATTACCAAAAGGATTATCAGTAATGCCGCCTGGGCCATCGCTAATATGGCAAAGGCGAGAACGCGTGAAGAAGAGGAGCTTAAGCCCCAGATCTGTATCTCGACCTTCGGTGTCACGCTTCCATGTGTTGAAATGGCAAAGAGCCTGTTGGAGGAGAAGGGTTTTGAGGTCATTGAACTTCACTCTTCAGGGACAGGGGGGATGGCCTTGGAGGAACTCGTGAGGACAGGGGAGATTAGCGGCGTTCTGGATATCACCACGTCTGAACTCGTAGATGAGTTGGTCGGGGGCATATATAGCGCAGGTCCTCATAGGATAGAGGCAGCCGGTTCCGTAGGGATCCCCCAGGTTATCTCCGTGGGGGCCCTCGACTTTGGGAATTTCGGGGCGAAAGAAACCGTGCCGGAGAAATATAGGGACAGGAATTTCTTCTTCTACACCCCCTCGATTACCCTCATGAGGACTAATGTGGAGGAGAATCGGATTTTGGGCAAAACCATAGCGGAGAAGGCAAATCGGAGTATTGGCCCTGTGGGTATCATTATCCCTAAGAAAGGCTTTTCCGCTTTAGATAGATCGGGAGGACCTAAGATGACCACCATTGAAGGTTCAACCTCAGGAGACTGGCACGATGAAACGGTTAACTCGGCTTTAATAGAATCGATCAAGGAGCACCTCGGTACTTCAAAAGTGAGATTGGTGGAGGTTGAAGCCCACATTAACGATCCGGAGTTTGCGGAGACTGCGGTTGAGCTCTTGACCAGTATGATGAGGAATTCAAAAGGGTAAAAAAGCGGAACGAATCCCCTGCTGATGGATCAAATCCCAAGGTATTGAGCCTTCACTTCCTCGTTTTGCCAGAGCTCACTGGGAGTTGATGAATAGACAATCGTTCCCTTACTGAGAACATGGGTATAATCGGCGACCTTTATGGCAAAGGGGAGATTCTGCTCGACGAGAAGGGTGGATAGCCCACCTTCCTTGAGCTGCAAAATCGCATCCCCTATCGTACGGACCAGGAGAGGTGCCAGGCCCTCTGTTGGCTCGTCCATGAGAAGAAGTTCCGGATTTGTCATGAGGGCTCTGGCAATGGCCAGCATTTGCTGCTCTCCACCGCTCAACTCGTTGCCCTTATGGTGAGCACGGTCTTTGAGCGGCGGGAAGAGGGAGAATATCTTCTCCTCGTTCCATGTACCGGTTCCCTGTCCTCTCGCCGCGACTTTCAAGTTCTCCAGCACACTCAGAGAGGGAAATATGCGTCTCCCTTGGGGTACGAGCCCCAAGCTCATTTGCACTATCTTGTATGAGGGTTTATGGGTGATATCAATATCCTTGAACAGGATCTGACCTTGACGTGGAGGGGTAAAACCAACGATGGATCGTATCAGGGTTGTCTTCCCCATTCCGTTCCGCCCGAGAATCGCAATGACACTTCCCTTTTCGACTTCAAAGGAGATTCCCTGGAGGACATAGCTGTCACCGTAGTAGGTGTGGATATCGCGGATTTTGAGCATGATTATTCCACTCCCAAATATATCTCTTGCACCGTTGTATTTGCC
>CAYFXP010000195.1:0-3353 GCA_964346935.1 uncultured Syntrophobacterales bacterium | reverse complement strand
AAGCTGAACCTCAGACCCCAGGGGCTCGACGACCTCGACTACTGCCTTGATGGGACTGCCCTGGATGCTCTTTTCGGCAAAGGACTTATCTTGCATGTTTTCAGGACGTACGCCGAGGATTATCTCCTCGTTTGACTTGCCCTGGAGATACTGCTCCTTTTCTGACGGTACCAAGAGCTCGAAGCTTTTCGCGTCGAGATAGAGCTTTGAGTTCTTTGAGACGATCTTTGCCGGAATGAAGTTCATGGCCGGGCTCCCGATGAATCCAGCCACGAAAAGGTTCACCGGATACTCATAGACCTCCATAGGGGTTCCCACCTGTTGAATCTCCCCGTCCTTCATGATGACGATCTTCGTCCCCATGGTCATGGCTTCAACTTGGTCGTGGGTTACATAGATGATGGTGGTCTGCAATTGCTGGTGGAGCTTTGAAAGCTCCGCCCGCATCTGAACCCGTAATTTCGCGTCAAGGTTGCTCAACGGCTCGTCGAAGAGGAAGACCGATGGCTTTCTCACGATGGCGCGACCAACTGCAACCCGTTGACGCTGCCCTCCTGATAATTCCCTCGGCTTTCGGTTCAAAAGCTCCTCAATCCCTAAGATTTCCGCCGCTTCCCTCACCCTCTGATTGATTTCAGCCTTGGCGTATTTTCTGAGCTTCAACCCGAAGGCCATATTCTGATACACGCTCATATGCGGGTACAGGGCATAGTCCTGAAATACCATGGCTATGTTTCGATCCCTGGGCGGAAGATCGTTGACCATCTGTTCGCCTATATAAATTTCCCCGGCAGTCACTTCCTCCAACCCCGCGACACATCTGAGCGTTGTTGACTTCCCACAACCCGACGGGCCAACCAACACCACAAACTCCCTATCATCGATCTCCAGCTCGAAATTCTTGACCGCTTCCACTCTATCAAAGTATTTTGAAAGACTTTCGATAACTACCTTGGCCATTTCTTACCCTCCTAACCTTAACTGTAAGTATATGCGCTGGGCAAAAACGGAAAATGTATATTTATCTTTTCCAAGCTATATGGAGATTCTTGAATTGCCGACTAACTCCTTTTCAATGCGGTTGAAGTCCACCTATTTTATGGTTCCTTTAGTCAATCCGGCTATATAATAGTCCATGAGAAAGGCGAAGAGCACTACCACCGGCACGGATGCCACCAGCGCGGCCGCCATCAGCTCGCCCCAGAAATAGACGTCCCCCCTGATGAGCGACGTATAGATCCCAGAAGTCAATACGTGCTCATCGTGCCTATAGATGTAGGCCAAAGGGTAGAGGAACTGGGCCCAGGAAACGGTAAAGGCGAACATGGTAGCTGCTATCAATCCCGGGGTAGCCACCGGTAGAAAGACCCTCGTGATCATCTGGAAGTAACTGGCCCCGTCCACAAATGCCGCCTCATCCAGTTCTCTTGGGATAGCGGAGAAGTACCCAATGAGTATCCAGGTACAGAAGGGCACGGTCAATGTTGGGTAGATAACCAGAAGGGACCACTTGGAGTTGAGCAAGCCCAGGACGCTTATAACCTTGTAGAAGGGTATGAATAAAAGCGTTGGGGGAACGAGGTAGGTTAAAAACGTCCCCAACCCCAATGGCTGAGATCCAAAAAATCGCATCCGCGTAAGGGCATAGGCCGCCGAAATACTGATGGCCATGGTGAGAAGAGTCACCGAGCCTGCAATCATAAAGGAATTCTTAAACCACAGCGGGAGCTTCTCCTCGAAGAAGATCTTCTTGTAGTGAGCCAGCGTGGGTTTTGACTGGATAATCAGCGGTATCCCCTTAAGGCTCGTTATCTCGGTATCCGTCTTAAAGGAGGTGATGAGCATCCAGTACAGGGGAAACAGAAAGAAGATCAGAAACGGGACTAAAGCGAGATACAAGAGCCTCACCTGCAGTTTTCTCCGTTGAGCCAGCGATCGTATCATGCCTCACCCCGAGCGATGTTGCGTAGGAGAAAATAAGCGGAGATACCTAAAACCGGAAACATGAACAGCGCAATTGCCGCACCACGGGGGAGATGTTGGGTTTCAATTCCAATGTTAAAGGCGTACGTCCCGAACATGTGTGTGGTATATCGAGGCCCTCCGTGGGTCAAGATCCACACGATGTCGAAATTCGCGAAGGTCACGATGGTCGAGAACATGACCGTTATCGCGATTAACTTTCCCAGCATGGGGAATGTAACATACCGGAACCGCTGCAGGGCTCCAGCCCCATCGATTTGCGCAACCTCGTAGAGGCTTCGCGGAATCGATTTCAGGCCTGCAAGATACATGATCATGAAGAAAGGCGTGCCAAACCAGATGTTCGTTATAATGCACCCTATCCGTGCCCAAAAGGGGTCGCTCAGCCAGGGTTTTGGTGTGCCACCCAGCTGAACGAGAACCCAATCGAGCGCGCTGTGGGTAGGTTCGAAGATCCACCACCAGCCCAACGAGCTCAATGCCAGCGGCATTACCCAGGGGATTAACGAAACCCCCCGCCAGATACGCTGCCCCCTGAAGGGCAAATTATTGAGGATTAACGCCAGGGTCAGCCCGAGGGTGGCCTTGAAAAAGACGGCCGTAAGGGTAAACCGAAAGGAATTGCCCACAACGAGCCAGAACGTCCCGTACCCAATGAGCCTTTGGTAATTCCACAACCCAACGAACTTCGTCTCCTTCTTGTTTTCAAAGCTGAGGAAGATGGAGTAGAAGAAGGGGTAAACCACGAGGCAGAGGATCAGCAGAACGAGGGGCAGGACCATCCAGTAACCGATGAAACGCCTCGACCTCAATCTGCTCAAAAGGCTCGGGCCTCTCGATTTTTCCCCAGCTACCCGATTCATGAGATCCCATAAGTTTCGTCGGGGGAGGAGATCCTCCCCCGACCATGGAAAAAAGGTTATCCTCTAATAACGTCCTCCAGCTCTCTGGCGCACCACTTCATGGCTTCCTTTGGGCTCATCTCCCCTGTTGTCACCTTGGCCGTCATAACCGGAATGAGGTACTTACGGTAGACCTGGACGCCAACATCGGGGTGTGCCGGCCACCCACCAGTGATCAACTTTTCGTCCCCCCTGGGGATGTAATTATACAGGCCTCCCCTTGGAGGGTTGGCCTCTTTCCACACGGGATGAGCCTCGAGCGGTTTAAGCTGTGGCACGTCGTATCCCTTTGCTGCCGCGAGAAGCTTCCACTGCTGGGCGCTCTCCAGGAACCACTTGATGAAATCCTTGGCGGCCTTCTTGTTCTTGGAAAACTTCCACAGGCCGTAGGTCATGTAGAGAGCTCCGCGAAAACGCCCCTTGGGCCCCCTCGGCGTGTCATGGTGCCAGAGCTGTGCGGCCACATCC
>CAYFXP010000194.1:0-2368 GCA_964346935.1 uncultured Syntrophobacterales bacterium | reverse complement strand
TCTAATTTAGGTATCAAAACTGAAATCAGCAGGGTATGGGATATTCCTGATCACCAGCAAGGTATTAGGTGCAAGGCGCCGAGGAGCGACGACTGAGGCGTATTGGAGCAATACGCCGCGAGGAGGAGCGATCGAAGGCAACGCCGCAGATGATGCCTTGATGGTGGATCAGGGGTGAGTTTTTTCGTCCCATATAGTTGAAAAGTGTGCTATTATAGATATGATTAGCCGACGGAGAGATGGCCGAGTTGGCTGAAGGCGCTCGCCTGCTAAGCGAGTAACTCGGGAAACCGGGTTCGAGGGTTCGAATCCCTCTCTCTCCGCCATTATTGCTTGGCCCACGCGCCCATAGCTCAGCTGGACAGAGCAACGGACTACGAATCCGTAGGTCGGGTGTTCGAATCACCCTGGGCGCGCCAATAATTTCAAGCACTTAGGTCAATTCACCTGGGTGCTTTTTTCTTTTTCTTCCTCAATTGCACCCATTTTGCACTCATTGATTCCCCAAAACACTCTTCCTATCTTCTCGGCAGCCCCCCTGGTTCTGCATGGGAGTAATCAAGGAATATAAGGGAAAGCTCGTTGGATGTGACACCTAACTCTGAATGTCATCTATTTCAATCAATAGTTTCAGCAAACCAACCACCTTCCGGCAGTAATCATCACCTAGTCTAGCCAATTTCCCCAGATTTGTATAATCTGGCTAAAAGGAAGACCGAATAGAGGAATTCCGGGAAAAGATTGGCAGGGTCAGGGGCCGCCTGGATAGGAGCGAGAGAACAGAAAGTCCACGCCTGACCTTTCGGGACTTGCAAAGGGGGGGATTAGCCTCGATTGAGCAGAAAAAATATATTGGAAAGAGACAAAAAAGGTTATATTGAAGATGATTAAGAATAAAAAACGGAATAGACATGGGGAGTAAAGGCAAAATCGGGGTTCAAGCCGTTGAGGTACAGAGGGAAGGGGAATTATTGGGCCGCTTCAGAGAGGCTATCGCCCCTTTCCCCGATTGGAAGGACCGCATCGTAAGCCGTGACGGGGAGTTTTACAGGTATCTCGAGACTGTGATGGTTGACCCAACATCACCCAGGGAAAAAGGGAAAAAGAAGCTCAAAGTGGAAGAGGTGAACACGGCCAAAAGAATCATTTGGAAAGTATATCTAAATTTGAAGGCAGGAAGGGCGCCATTCGATAGAGGGTTCGAGTGGCTCAGTGTATCGCCTCCCAAGCGTCCTATGGCGAAGCCGCGGAGGAAAGGATAAGGTTGCCCCATGCCTGTCCGGATCGGAGATAGTAGGCTTCATTCCCTTAAAGAACTCTCTGAAAAGCTCGGAGTAACTAAGCTTACTCTGCAGACCTACCTTAGAGAGGGGAAGATAAAAGGCCGGAAGATGGGAACGACCTGGTATGTCACTGAGGAGAGTTTGAGGGAGTATTTCAACGCTGAGCGTAGGATCATACGGATAAACACAAAACGAGCCTAGATTCCTCCTAAGGACCTTTTTTCCTTTCTTTGGTGTACTCGTCCAGGGTTTGCGGTTTGGCATTTTCTGGGGGTGTAAGGGCCTTAAGTTCCTCAACACTCTTTTCCGTCTTCCACGCCGCGAGCCTGACCCCATAGAATAGTAGTTCAACGCCTTTCTTTTCATAAATCCATACATCATAGGTTTGCTTCCCCTTCGTAAAGAATCCTTCTCCAAATCTCCATCCTGCTCTAATAACTTCCTCACCTGTAATCACCTGTGTCCTGTCGGGAGGTCCCCATTCAAAGAGAAAGGCCTCCCTGTTTAAACCCGTGACGAGGAGGCCATCTCTCACGTACTTTCGGTGCTTTTGCATGGCACAGCCAAGCACGACGGGTAAAACCAACAAGAGAAACAATGTGATTAGCTTTCTCATTTCCCTTCTTCCAATGCAGATCACAAACGGGCTTTGCTTTTTTATTATGACATAAGTCTTCAGATTCGCAAGGACCGGACAGGACCACAAGCATGAGAATGCCGAGGACTTACTAGGCGCGTGTTTTTCTTGTATACCCTGTTCCACTCTGAGACCAATAACCTATGAGGGGGCTAAACGCTATCGGACTCGTGGCTGATATTATAGGCGTAGTGCTTATTTTCCTAGCCCCTAAGAAAAGTGAATCTCCACCTTACGCCGATGCGATAAGATATTGGATATTCGACAAAAAGGTAAAGTGGGGCCTTGGGTTGGTGATAATAGGCTTCCTGTTTCAACTTGCCGGGACTGTTTGGTCCAAATAGAAAGCCCTGCCTCTTCAGAAATACTTTTACGTCCACATTTGCTTCTCCCTTTCTCCTGCTAATTTTTCTTTATCGGTTTTTATTGAAATTCTGAAGATTACTGG
>CAYFXP010000193.1:0-3831 GCA_964346935.1 uncultured Syntrophobacterales bacterium | reverse complement strand
CCCGGAGCGATGCCCACAAGGAATCGCGAGAGGCATTGCTTGAAGAGCTCATCGTGAGGCGCGAGCTCTCGGATAATTTCTGTTTCCATAACAATGATTATGACAATTTCGAGGGTTTCCCCGATTGGGCGAAGAAGACCTTGAATGATCACCGGAAAGACCGGAGGGCGTATATCTATTCTCTGGAGGAATTTGAGCATGCCAACACCCATGACGACCTATGGAACGCCGCTCAGAGGGAGATGGCCCGCAACGGGAAAATGCACGGATATATGAGGATGTATTGGGGGAAAAAGATACTGGAATGGACGGAATCCCCCGATGAGGCATTGCGGATTGCCATCTTTCTCAACGATCGGTACGAGCTCGATGGACGAGACCCAAACGGCTATACTGGCATCGCCTGGTGTATTGGGGGCGTGCACGATAGGGCCTGGCAGGAGCGGCCCATTTTCGGGAAGATCCGCTACATGAGTTATGGCGGCTGCAAATCGAAATTTGATGTCATGGCATATATTGACAGAAATAAACCATGATCTAACGCCTTTTCGCCATGTGAGGAATAATCAATGGGCCGGTTCGAAAAACTAATCAGGATAGCCATGGAACGCGGGGCCACGGAGGCCAAGATAATTCCCGTAGATGAAATTGTCCTGGATGAGAGGGTCATCCTGAAGTGCCAGGTACCGCTGTGCAACGAATACGGAAACCACCTGCTCTGTCCCCCTAATAGTCCGTCCCTTGCACAGTTCCGGGAAGTACTCAAGAAATACTCCAATGCCCTGTTGATCCAGATCCGAACCCCGGCGGATCAATTGGACTCCGAATCCGAGGAGGGCCGTAAAAAGGCGATCTATGCCCGGGCCAATGAACTCCACGAGATCATCAATATCGTGGAAAAAGCAGCCCAGGAGTTAGGTTTTACCTTTGCGGCGGGTCTTATCGGGGGAGCCTGCAAGTTATGTGATCCATGTGTGGGAGTGAAATCCGGGAAACCCTGCAAGCACCCCTTTAAGGCCAGGCCCTCCATGGAGGCCGTGGGAATAGATGTTCATCTCACGGCCCAAAGGGCTGGGCTTGAGTTTTTCCCCGATATTGAAAAGGAAGTTGTTTGGAATGGGCTGCTCCTGCTTGAGTGATGGGCCGGTAGTCAGCCTTTTTGCGGTTTCGCGGTTCCCTCGATATAGGGCATGAGTATCCGACGGCTTGATCTTAACTCCACAAATCCCCCCCCGAGGATGACCTCCATGATAACCCCTTCCTGGTTGATGATAAAATTGGTGGGAATGCCATAGACCCCGTAGCTCTTCGCCAGCTTCCCCTCGGGATCGATGAAAATGGGATACGTGAGCCCGTTTTTTTCCACAAAGGCCTCGGCCACATCCCGAGTTTGACCCACATTTGCACCGATAACGATAAACCCGTGATCCTTGGTTTCCCGGTAGAATTGCTCCAATACGGGCATCTCCTTCCAACAGTAGTCGCACCAATCCGCCCAGAACCTCAGGAGGACCACCTTTCCCCGCGAGTCGTATAAGTGCCCGACATTGCCCCTTAAATCGACGTATTCGAAATCAGGGGCTAATTCCCCTACCTTTATTAACCCCTTTTTACCGCATGCCAGATGGGCAGTGATGCTGAAAATGATGATAAGGGGAAAAAATAAGAGATATTTTCTGCTCATTTTCCCATTGCTTGCCTGAACGGATTGGGGATCGATTTCCCATTGAACTGGCGGGCGTGCCGCTCGGCATCCGATTTTTCGGCAAAGACGTGGATTCTATTTTTCACATGGGGGATGGTAGTCACCTCGCTTTCCACGAAGGTAGCCAGGGAATCGTCGATCTTTTTCCCCGAGACCTCGTCCACCAGGGTGATGTATTTCAGTTTTTTCTCTTCATCCTCCAAATCCATCAAGGCACAGACGATACAGCAAAATCGTTTCATCGAGCCGTCCTCGAATTCGAAATTTACCTCATAAATAGGTTGAATCCGGGTCCCATCGTAATCACAACGCGCGGCCCTGTGTCCCGTCATGAGTGCACCTATGGCGGCGATGGCACCGATGATGACAAGGATCCCGATGATCCATGCTTTCCTCTTCATTCGATAGCCTCCTGTTCATACTGAATCAGGCCTCGACACACTTCTTGATCCCTCCCGTTTTTCACCCCACAACCAGGTGGATGATGACCATCACGAGGGATGCAGATAGACAGAACAGGGCAAACCTATATATTCCCCTCAAATACCGGGGAAGGATTTCTGCCGCCTCCTCCTTCCTCCCGATGGCATCAGCCGTAAAGGCCCATCCAACGGCAAAGGTTCCCATGATGAAGAAAAGGTACATGGCAATGGAGTCAGGCACATACTGCCAGAGGCAGTACAGACAGTGGTGGTAGGGCAGATGCATTATCTTGGGGGCAATGGCCTCGATCTGGGACAGAACGAATATGAAACCGTTTACGATGGCGAAGAGAAAGATGAGTCCAAGGGATATCTTCCTCCAGGGGGATTCGGCCTCCAGTCTTTTCCCCCACAGCATAAAACCCACCAGTCCGATGAGTACGAAATTGCCCACAAAGTATGACACCTCCAAGAAATGGCCATATCCAGGACCCAAAATGGATTCCGGGGTCGTTTTCGTAGGGCGGGCGAGGATATCTGTCACTGTTGTGCAGCACGAGACTACAGCCCCTGGCCTTATGGTCATCATCAATACGGCATCCCCTATGGAGTCGACGACGACGAAGATGCTCAGTATGGAGAGGAAGATAAGTTTCCTCCGCATGAGTGGATAGGTCTTGGTGGCCCGGTCGAGCATGTGGGCCAAGATCCAGGCGCCAATGAGGAAGAAGATCACTGGTTTGAGGAACTCCTGAAACTTGGTGAAAACGGGTCGTACCTGAGTCACCCCGAAGATGCACATGGCTCCCTCGATGTCGGGGATGAAGCTCTGCAGCGTTCCATAAAATAGGGGCCAATTCAGGAGCCTAACCACGAGGATGACCACGGCGATCAGGAGGACGAGGTATGAGCGATCCTCCAATTTCGTCCTTTCCTCCGTGGTGGTGGCCTTTCCCCACCTCCAGGACAGGAGAGAGGAAGTGATACCTCCCCAGATCATGAGGACTGCTGAGACCATCCCAACGAAGATCGTTGTGATGCTCAGGTCATTGAGTATCATGACCATGGTTTACTCCCTTTTGCGGACGTCAACCACGTGTCCATTCACCAGGTGGAAGGTCACATCGCCGTAATCGTTAAAGATCGGGTCGTGGCTGGAGACGATGATGGTTTTTCCCTCCTTGTCGAGAGCGTCCAGTATGTTCAATAACTTCTGAACCGATTCCGCATCGATATTGGATGTGGGTTCGTCGGCTATAATGATGTCGGGGTCGTTGATCAGGGCCCTGGCGATGGCCACCCGCTGCTGTTCCCCTCCGCTCATCTCCTCGGGGGCGTGATGGATCCTCTTCTCCAACCCCAGTTGGGTGAGCAGGTCACACGCTCTCTTGTAGCGGTCTTTTTCGCTTATTCCCATGGGGATGAGGGGGAAGGCCACGTTTTCCCAGGCTGACAGGCGCAGCAGCAAATTAAAGTTTTGAAAGATAAAGCCCATGGTTTTTTGCCGAATACGGGAGAGCTCAACATCGGAGAATCCCGAAACATCCTGATCGTAGAGGTAAACTCGGCCCTCGGTGGGCCGATCGATGGTGCTGATGAGGCTGAGCAGCGTCGTTTTGCCGCAACCCGAGGGTCCGTGGATTACTATTGACTGATTTTCCGAAATCTCCAAATTGACGTCATCGAGGGCGTGGACCTCTTCGG
>CAYFXP010000192.1:0-14888 GCA_964346935.1 uncultured Syntrophobacterales bacterium | reverse complement strand
CGTTGCGGCAGTTGGTGGAAAGTACGCCAGGCTATTGGATCAGCTCACGCGGGCACGTCTATTCAGAGGAGTTCGATAGGAAGGCGCTGGTGCGGATTCGCAATCGGATTCGCAATCGTTTTCTGTATCGACCAGGACAATTGGCCAAGACACTTTCGACCCTGAACAACTGCAAGATTCTCACTTACCGACAGATGGCAAAGCTAGGTTTGATAACGCCCGTCTTTCTCTTGGACTACGTGGCTCACTGGAGCCACAAGACCTTTGGCCGCTTACGTGGCAAGTTCGCATGGGAGGATGGCTAAGCTTTGGGATGAGGATTCTCGCCCTTGAAACCCCAAGGACTCCTCGCTCCGAAAAAACCCCCGCCCCTTCCATCTGAGGAGCGGGCTCTACATCCACTCAACTTTCACTTGCCCAATTTCTCGCTACAGATCGACAGAAGTTTCAAACACAGATTAACAGATCCAAGAATCAAGCTCGAAACCAGCCAGCCTTGACCAGTATTTGAGTAATAGCGTCAATTATTCAAAACCGCTTTAAAACCTTGCCTATTCCTTTTAAAATGTGGACTTGATTAAGGGGGGAATACAGCAGTTGAATAAGAAACTATCGTATGATCGAAGACGGCCCACCATAAAGATGGCCTGAAGAAGGAGGAGAGACAGTGGAGGCTCAATCCATCAAGGTACCCCAGCTCGTATGGCATGAAAATTCCGAGTTGGACCTATTCTTTCCAAAGTCGTGGGAGGTTACCCTTTGTCAAATGATGGGGCACGACCGCCTCAAATTAACAGAGGGGGAGATGAGGCAGGCCTTTTCCAATCCCATCGGCTCGGGGTCCATCAGGGAGGTGGCCAAGCGAAGGCACGAGGTCGCCATCCTCTTCGACGATCTCTCTCGGCCCACACGAGCAGCCGAGATCGTTCCCTTCATCCTCGAGGAATTGGAGGAGGCCGGGATCGGGGATGAACAGATCCGGTTCATCGCAGCTCTGGGAGCCCACGGTGCCCATACGAACGTCGATTTCCGAAAAAAATTGGGCGAGGAGATTCCGGAACGCTTCCCTGTGTACAATCATAACCCGTTCGGCAATTGCACCTTTTTGGGGAAGACGCGCCTCGGTACTCCCTTGGCAATCAATAGCGAGGTGATGGCGTGTGATTTGCGAATCGGCATCGGTTGCATCTGCCCGCACGGGTTCAGCGGATACGGGGGTGGCGGGAAAATCTTCTTGCCAGGGGTAGCTAGCATGGAAACCATATCATTCAGTCATGCTACCCTGTTGCAAGCACCGCGGGATCTGTGGGGCACCGGCAAATTTGAGGGAAACGTATTTCGGGAGGATATCGAGGAGGCAACGCGGATGGCGGGCCTCGATATTAAGGTTGACGTCGTAGTCAACGCCAGGGGAGAGACCGTTGGCCTGTTCGTGGGAGATCCGATCTTGGAGCATATCGATGGCGTAGAACTCGCTAAGACCGTCTACGCCACCAAAACCCCCCGAGAGGCGGACGTAGTGGTTATCAATAACCACTGCAAGGCCAACGAGGCAGGCATCGGCATTGAATTGGCCGTCCGGACCATTAAAGAGGCGGGAGGGGATTTGGTCCTCATTGCCAACGTTCCGGAGGGGCAGGTCACCCATTATCTTTTCGGGAACTTCGGGAAAACCCTTCGAGGGGTTTCCCTTTCGGTCCAACCCGCCCTCCCGCCAAAGGTAGACCGGTTTATTATTTTTGCTCCCTTCGGGGATAAGGCAAGCGCAGATTACTTCGCCCCCCCGCCGTCGATCATTTGGGCAAAGAAGTGGAATGATGTTCTTGGAATATTGGAAAACAGGTGGGGAAATCGGGCCAGGGTCGTCGTCTATCCCGATGCCACCGTTCAATACATCGCCGATGCTTAGAGGAAGATCAACACCCTCTTAAGATAGGCCAACAGGACGAAAATGAGGGCTACTGCAGATATAATGAGGGCAAAGAGGTCTCCGTATCGAGTATAGAAGGTTTCCTCGATCTTGGGGCTGATTTGGCCAACCAAAGCCTCCTCGACGAAGAGATCGCTCTTCTTCCGAATCTCCCCCTTGGCATCGATGAATGCGCTTATGCCGGTATTGGCCGCCCTGGCAATACAAACCCGATTTTCGATGGCCCTGAAGGTCGCCATGGATAGGTGCTGATGAGGGGCGGAGGTCCGCCCAAACCAGGCATCATTGGTAATGGTGACCAAGAAGTTGGCTCCCCGCTTTACGAACTTTCGGCAGAGATTGGGGAATATGATCTCGAAACAGATCAGGACACCGAAATCCCCCGGGGGGAAACGGAGATTTTGGACGGTTTTCCCCGGGGAGAGGTTTCCCACCGCGCTGAGGCTTCCCAGAAAGAAGAGTAACTCGGAGAGGGGGACATACTCGCCGAAGGGAACGAGGTGAATCTTGTCGTATCTTCCGATGACCTCCTTTTGGGGTGAGATGAGATAAGCGCTGTTGTAGTATCTAACGTTTCCCTTGCTCCACTCATAAGAGAGACTTCCGAAGAGGAGATAGGCGCCGGTTTTTTCGGGAATCTCCAGCACGGGGGGTCGATATTTCTCCTCTGACTGGAAGAAAAAGGGGGTTGCCGTCTCAGGCCAGATGATGAGGGATGGCTGCTCTCTTGCTAGGGTGAAGCTGAGGTTTTGGTATATTTGAAGGGTTTTCTCCTGATAGGCGGGATCCCACTTGACGCTCTGATCGATATTTCCCTGGGCAAGGCCGATTTTAATTTTTCGCTGGGAGGAGGAGATATTTTCGACCTTTTTTACCTTGGTAATGCCATATCCGAAGACCAAGGAGAGGATGGCCAAAACGACGACGCCTTCTCGAATGGGAGTTCTCTCCCGGCGCCCGATGATTGAAATAAAATCATAGACCGCCGAATTGACCAGCAGAATGAGGAACGAGATCCCATAGACTCCTGTTATGTCGGCTACCTGGATGAGGGGAAGATTGAGATATTGGGAATAGCCGAGGGTTGCCCAGGGGAATCCCGTCAGGAAAAAGGATCGGATGTATTCAAGGGAAACCCAGAGGAAGGGAGCCACGGCCACCATGTCCCATTGAACCCTTTGCCTAATGTAACAGAGCAAGAAGGCGAAAACCGCCACATACAGGCTTAAATAAACTACGAGTAACAGAAGGATGGGACCACTGAGGATGAGATGGATTCCTCCATAGGTATGAACGGCCACGATAACCCAGTAGAGAATGCCGAGAAAAGAGACGAGGCCCGTAGTAAAGCCCAAGTACAAACTGGTAAGAGGATTCTCCCTCTGGATGGCAAAGAGCAATGGAACGAGGGAAACCCACGCAAGGATTTCGATATCGCATTTGGGAAATATGAGAAAGAGGAGCAAACCGGAGAGGCAAGCAAGAAGGAATTTTCTCATTGTTATGTTTTCCCCATCATGAGGACGACGCTGAAAATGAGCACAGCAACGAGAAAGTAGGTGAGGATTGCCCTCATGAGATAGAGGTAGGCAACCTTCATTTTGGGCATCTATTTTATGGGGGAACCATCCCCTTGTCAATGAATCCTCCTGGTGGGATCAGGGACGAGAAGGGAGAAATGGCAACTTTTTCCCAAATCCTGACAATTTTTTATGATTATGGTTCCAAATCTTCAGTGGAAAGACTTCAATGGCTTGATTTTATTAGCTAATTCCTTAGGATGATCGCTTTTTGGCTTAGTCGGTAGTTGGCATGGAATTTGCTAAAAATGCTTCAGGGAATAAGGGGTTTTAGAGGGAAAGCCGTGTACGCGCTTCTCCTTTTCCAGCTTTTATTGGCCGTCTTCGGTATCTACGGCGCAGTGAAATATACCGATATGGCCAAATTGTACGTTCCACTGGGATGCCTCATTGCCATGTTTTGCGTAGGCAAGCTGGAACGAACCCTCAAGACAAAGGAGGCTGACGACGAATCTCCGAAAGAGAAACCCGATGCCCCTGAGAAAAAAGAGGATCAGCTCGATACGGTGAAATACATTCTCTGGGGCAAGAACGAGCTGATGTTGGTTGATGCGGTTCACTCAGTGCTCAAGGACTTGGGCCTCCAGGTAACCAAGACGCCCAAATACTCGACCATTGACCGAATCGTCAAGGTACCGGGAAGCCATATGACTTTCGGAATGCAGGTCATTGGGGCGCAGCTTGAGGTTAGAGGGGATAACAGTAAATTCAATCAGGCCCTGCAATTCGAACGGGAAAAGGAGAATAGCGAAAAGACCGTCATAATCGCGAATGCCCATCATGATATTTCGTTAGCCGAGAGGGAGAAACGCGAGGATTTCTCAAAGGATGCTTTGTTGAAAATGGAGCCCGCCAGGGTTGTCGCCCTTAACACGTTCACCCTTTATAAGATCTGGGCGCTTTGCAAGTACAAGGGAAAGGACGTAAAAGAGATTCTTAAACTCCTCTTCAGTCACCCTGGGGGCGTGTTCAGAATCGAGGAATATAATATGCAACTGTGACACCATTTCCGCTTCCGTTGTACCGCGCTCCCCCTATACACCCATTCACCCTCTCTCTGTTGATCCATCAAGCATCAAAATACAAGGTCTTCAAGACGAGGCCATGGGAGCTAACTGGCTGTTCTGAATTGTTCGTTTTGATGCTCCCTGAGAAATCAAATCCCCTCAAATTGCCTCATAAGAATAGCGCTATTCACCCCGCCAAATCCGGCCGAGATGGACATGGCGGTTTTGACCTCAGCCTTCCGTGGCTCGTTGGGGACGTAGTCCAGATCGCATTCGGGGTCTGGAAACTCGTAATTGATGGTTGGATGGATGATTCCGCTTTCGATAGTCAGGGCTGTTGCTATGGCTTCGACTCCACCTGCCGCTCCCATACAATGGCCGGTAATCGACTTCGTTGAGCTAGTGGGAATGTGGTAAGCCCGTTCGCCCATCGCCTTCTTTATCGCTAGCGTCTCCACAGCATCGTTCAGCCGAGTCGACGTCCCATGGGGATTGATATAATTTATCTGCTGCGGGCTGATGCCGGCACTTTCCATCGCGAGCTTGATTGCTCTTATGAGGGAGCTGCCTTGGGGGTCAGGTTCGGTTATGTGGTAGGCATCGGCTGTCATTCCATATCCGATGAGCTCGGCATAGATCGGCGCATTCCTTGCAAGGGCGTGTTCCAATCTCTCTAGAACGAGTATTCCCGCCGCCTCTGCCATGATGAATCCATCTCTCTGGGCGTCAAAGGGGCGACTGGCCCTTTGGGGGTCCTCATTTCGTGTGGACATGGCCCTGAGGGCGACGAATCCACCGAAAACATACGGCGTAATACAGGCATCCACTCCTCCGGTGACTATAACGTCCTCAGATCCCTCGAGGATCTGGCGATAGGCATTGATAATGGCGTGAGTGCCGGAGGCACAGGCCGACGAAACGGTATAGGTGGATCCCCGAAGGGTAAACCGATCCGCCACATTGGAGGCGATGGAGCTCATATAGATGTGGGGCAATCCAAAGGGGGATATCCGCTTCGGCCCCCGATGTTCGAGGAAATTCTCGTGATAGCTTTCCATGAGGTCCATGTTTTCGACGCCGATGCCCAAAATGGCCCCGACGTTGAAGGAGTTTATATCCCTTATGCGATACTGTCCCTCTTTGGGCCTCTCCTCATTCAGGTCCACGGCCAGATCCGCGTCCCTAAGGGCCAATATGCTCCCTGCGATAGTGAATCGGGAGGTCCTGCCCAAATATTTCGACTTCTTCGTCTCGATCACATAGTCGGAGAGGTCAAAGTTCTCTATTGGGGCGGCGATCTTGGTCTTATACTGGTCCATATCGTAACCGGGAAAATCGATCTGCTTGGTTCCCGATCTTCCCTCTAAAAGGGATTCCCAATAAGGCTCCTTTCCTATACCGACGGGGGTAACCGGGCCCAGTCCGGTTATCACAACCCGTTTAGATACTTCCCTTAAGCGCTGCCCCCTCATTGAAACACCTCTCAATTTAATCTATATCCGATAAGATTTTAATTTAATAGCAAAGCGGGGGGAAAATCAATTCTTTTTCCCGAAAGAGCCGGTCACCTTGATTTTTGCACCCGTTCTATCTATTGTATAGATTTGCTTACTCGGCATATTACTGTTCGGGAAAGGATGGGGGAATTTGAGTAGGGCCATAGGGCTTCTATCGGGCGGATTGGATAGCATGCTTGCCACCCGCCTCTTACAGGATCAAGGGATTGAAGTCCTTGGCCTCTGTTTTCAAACCCCCTTTTTCAATTCTCAGAGGGCCCAAAGGGCGGCGGCCCAACTGAAGGTACCCCTGCGGATCCTCGATATTTCCGAGGAGCATCTCCAAATGGTTCGGAATCCGAGGTACGGGTACGGGAGGAACGTGAATCCCTGCATTGATTGCCACATCTTGATGCTGAAGCGAGCTGGGTCCCTCCTCGAAAGGGAGAATTTTGATTTCATATTCACCGGTGAGGTGTTAGGACAACGCCCCATGTCTCAGAATAAACAGGCCCTTCAAATGGTTGTCCGAGAATCCGGCTATGAAGGGTTCATTCTCCGTCCCCTTAGTGCCAAGCTCTTGCCAGAAAGCATTCCTGAAAGGGAGGGCCAAGTCGATCGGGAGAGGCTCCTGGATATCAGGGGGCGTTCCCGGAAAAGCCAATTTGAATTGGCAAAACGCTATAGCATAACCGACTTTCCCGACCCAGCCGGGGGATGTTTGCTCACCGACCCGGCTTTTTCCAGGCGATTAAGGGACCTCCTTGCGCATCAAGGTCAGGTTGAAACCCGAGACGTAGAGTTTCTCCGTGTGGGGCGCCATTTTCGACTGGATGAATCCACAAAGGTCATCATCGGAAGGCGTAAGGAGGAAAATGAACGACTCCTGGAGCTGGTCCATGAGAGGGACGTAGTTATCAGAGTGATGGGTTATCCTGGGCCCATCGCATTGATTCCTCGAGGTTCCTCAAAGTCGTGCATTGAGATTGCTTCATCCCTCTGTGTCCGATACAGCGATGCTCCGAAGGATATCCCCATTGTGGTCCTTTTGGAAACGGAAGGAGGAGAGGAGAGGTTGGAATTGCAGGCCTGTTCCCAGGAGATATGTCAGGGATTGATTGTATGAGGTAGTTTTCCGTTGACTTTTGTAATAGGCTCGGATTAAATGCTCCATAATCGAGGGAAGAGGACGATGAGGAAGGTTCCTATTACGAGACAAGGTTATCAAGAGCTGATGAAGGAATTGAGCCGGCTGAAGAGGGTTGATCGGGTTCAGGCGATGAAGTCCATCGAGGAGGCCCGTTCCCATGGGGATTTGACTGAGAATGCCGAATACGAAGCGGCAAAGGAGAGACAGGCCTTTATCGAACGGAAGATACAGGATATCGAATCCAGGCTGACCCGTTCGGAAATCATCGAGACTAAAGGCCTATCAACCGATAGGGTGATATTCGGAACCGTGGTTCTCCTGGAGAACCTGGATACCGGCGAACAGGTTCAGTACCAAATCGTGGGCCCCGATGAATCGGACGTGAAACAAGGTAAGATTTCGTCCGGTTCCCCCGTGGGCCTTGCCCTCATGGGGAAGAAAGTTGACGACGAGGTGAGCGTCCGGACCCCGGGCGGAATGCGGAATTTCATGGTGATTCGGATTTCCCCGGCTTAAGAGAACGGCCCTGCCTTTTTTAGGGCTTGATTTACCAGCTTCTTTCCAAATCCACCCCTCGCTCTTAGAACCTTTTGATGGAGTTGCGTCTGTTGTGTGCCTTTAACGCGTTTTCCACGGAAACGGGGACCATGACATTAAGGCTTCACGTGGATACTTGGGGCCAAGGGCATTAATGGAAAAGTCCCTCGCCCTTCATTAATACCGATACCAGGGACGATAGGGGTACCAATAGGGGTGTCGCCAATAAGGGTAAGGATAGTCCCACCACCACGGATAAGGCCAGTAAGGGTATGGATATTCGGCTTTCGTCTCCTCCTTCCACAGGTGAATCTCCCTGGGGAAAAGTACTGGATAGGTATATTCAATCTCATCGATGGGCAGCACTTTCCGCCCCGTAATTTCACCGGCCACGGTAATCTCCCTGTTCTTTCGGTATATAGCCGTGTCCAGGTAACTCGGGTGGAGAACAATAAACCTCCCCTGGCTCTTATCAGATTTCTTTGGCCTTCCCCAGCTATTCAGATCCTTTTGGAGTATGACGATCCGTGTGCCTTCCTTTAAGTTCTTGGAATCGATGATCAGCCCGCCCCAGAGAACAAGCTTTCCCTTATAGGCCTCAGGGTCTTTGATCACCTCTTTGAGGTTCAGATCGGGGGTCACCTCCCTTCTGACGTCCTTGGAAATGACGTAAACGCACCCTGGAAGGAGGAAAAGGATCAAGGGCAAGACTAAGGAAAGGAAGTATTTTTTCATCATATCATTAGATTATTTTATCAAAATCGGTGAAATTTCGCCAACCTTCCGAGTGAACTTCCCTTGCCTTTAAGTCCCCACAAAAGTATGTTAAACATTTAGCAAATCGCTGACCGTGCCCAGAGGCCTCTGTCATGGGTAATTTCAGGACGCTGAAGATCTATTTCGTCCGATACAGATGGCACCTTATTGCAGGGTTGGCCACCCTTCTGGTTGTGGATGGCCTTCAGCTCATCATCCCCCAGGTGATCAGATGGGCCATCGATGATTTGACGAGGGGGGGGATCGTGCGGGCCGATCTGATCAAATATGGTCTTTTAATAACGGGTATTGCCCTGCTCATCGGGTTTTTCCGGTATTTTTGGAGACTGATGATTTTGGGGACGGCACGGGGGATTGAGGAGGCCCTGCGTAACCGGCTATTTTCCCACCTCCAAACCTTATCGCTGGGCTTCTTCCAGGAGACTAAGACGGGAGATCTCATGGCCCATGCCACCAATGACATTGATGCGGTGCGAATGGCCGTCGGGATGGGGTTAGTGGCCATCACCGATGCAATCGTGCTGGGAGCCTCGTCGATCGCATTTATGATCTTAATTGATCCACGTTTAACTTTCTACGCCATCATTCCTATGCCCCTGATCGCCCTAGTGACGACCCGTTTCAGCAGTCTCGTCCATTCACGATTTGAGGACGTTCAGGCATCTTTCTCCAGGGTCACCGAACGGGTAAGGGAAAGCTTGGCGGGGATAAGGGTGGTAAAAGCCTTTGTCCAGGAGGAGAGGGAGAAGGGGAAATTGGGACAAATTGGCCAAGAGTATGTGGGGAAAAACCTTCGACTGATCAAGGTGTGGGGCATGTTCTTTCCCCTGATTATGCTCCTGGCAAACCTGGGCACGGTCATCGTTCTCTGGCTTGGGGGGAGGGAGACAATAGGGGGAACCATCACCGCGGGGGATTTCGTAGCCTTCATGACGTATCTGGGAATCCTGACTTGGCCTATGATGGCCCTGGGATGGGTCGTTAACCTCATCCAGAGGGGATCTGCCTCCATGGGTCGGATTAACAGGATCTTGAATACCCAGGCCGAAATCGCAGACCTACCCTGGGTGGAACCCCTCCCCAAGGTGGAAGGAAAGATCGAGTTTCAAGACCTGACCTTTTCGTATAAACCTGGATTGCCTCCAGCTCTCAGAAGTATCACCTTCGAGGCCAATCCCGGGGAATGTGTGGCCATTGTTGGAAGAACGGGCATGGGGAAAACCACGCTGTGTAACCTTATTCCAAGGCTCTTCGACCCGTCCAGTGGCCATCTCCTCCTGGACGGCCGGGAGATTCAATCCATCCCCCTTGAGGACTTGAGGAGAAATATCGGCTATGTCCCGCAGGACACCTTCCTCTTCTCCACCACTATCAGGGAAAATATCGCCTTTGGCGCCCCCGAGGCCTCTGAGGAGGAGATCTTTAGGGCCGCCCAAATTGCCCAAATTGATGGGGACATCAAATCCTTTCCCATGGGCGTTGAGACGGTTATCGGGGAGAAGGGGGTAACCCTTTCCGGTGGCCAAAAACAGCGCATCGCCATAGCCCGAGCGATTCTCTCGGCCCCACGGGTCATCATTCTGGACGACGCTCTCTCCTCGGTTGATGCCCAGACAGAGGAGAGGATTTGGGAGGGCCTTGGGGAAATCCTGGGAGGGAGAACCCGCATCGTCGTCTCCCATCGCCTCTCCTCGATAAAGGGGGCTGATAAGATCGTCGTCCTGGATGATGGGGAGATCAAGGAACTGGGGGATCACGAGAGCCTCCTTTCCATGGGCGGAATCTATGCACAGATCTACTGGAGGCAGCAGATCGAGGAGGAATTAGAAAGGGAAAATAGGCGGGTGAGTTCTCATGCGAGTTGATTACGGGTATTTTGAAGGGGACCACTTGGGAAAGCCGTATGACATCAAGCTGATGCGCCGGCTTTTAGCCTTTGCGAGGCCCTACCGGCTTATCATCGGCGTTTCCGTCGTGCTGATCCTCTTCGTCACGGGGTTCGAACTCCTCTTTCCTTACCTGATAAAGGTGGCCATCGACGACTACATCGTCGTCTCCGCCCGTAGGATCACCTTGAACTCTCTCCACGCTCCCCTCCAAAGAATTCTTTTGGATCGATACGGGCCCTTCCTTTTCCCAACGGGCGATCCATCGACGTTCTTCATCCATGCATCCCGGCTCAGGGCGATTGAACCCGGGGATCTCGCTGCCTTTCTAGGGGCAGGCCTTATCGGGGAAGAGCGGTTTTATCCTTTCCGACCGACGCAGGAAGCGGAAAAGGAGGTGGTGGGGCGGTATCGGTCATCCTTCCAAAGGGGAGGGGGATACTATTTCATATCCTATAGAGACCTAAAGGCGCTCGGCCGCAAGGAGATCCTTACCTTGAGGAGGGGGGATGTGCGAGGGGTGGGGATTGTCTCCGCCATCTTCGTCCTCTTTCTCCTATTGAGCTTCGGGTTTAACTTCTTGCAGGTCTACGCCATGGAATACACCGGCCAAAGGGTGATGCACGATTTGAGGATGCGGGTCTTCGGCCACATTCAGCGGCTATCCCTCTCCTTTTTCGACCGCACGTCCATTGGAAGGCTTGTGACCAGGGTCACCAACGATGTCCAGAATTTGCACGAGATGTTGACCATTATATTTACCTACCTCTTTAAGGATATTTTTCTTCTGGCAGGCATCATCGTGGTAATGGTGAAGGTCAACTGGGAATTGGCCTTGGTTTGCTTCAGCCTGCTTCCCTTCATCCTCTATATTACCTTCTCCTTTAGCAGCAGGGCCCGGGATGCATTCAGGGAAGTCCGCTTCAAAATCGCCAAGATCAATGCCACACTTCAGGAAAACTTCTCGGGGATAAAGGTGGTCCAAATCTTCAACCGGGAGCGGGAGAACTTCGGCAGGTTCAAGGCCCTCAACCACGAGAATTACCTGGCCAACATGAGGCAAATTCGGATATTCGCCCTCTTCGTCCCCATCATTGAGATCGTCGGGACCACCGCCATTGCGCTGCTCATCTGGTATGGGGGAGGAAAAGTAATCTCGAATACGCTGAGCCTGGGAACCCTGGTGGCCTTTCTTTCCTATTTGAGGATGTTCTTTCAACCCATACGGGACATATCGGAGAAGTACAACATCATGCAGTCCGCGATGGCATCAACGGAGCGAATCTTCGGGGTATTAGACCATCAGGAGATGATTTCCGAACCATTGGCCCCCAAATCCATACCTGAGACGAGGGGCAATATCGAGTTCAGAAATGTTACCTTCTCGTACACGGGCGATGAAGAAGTTCTCAGGGATATCTCCTTCAGCGTCAAGGAGGGGGAGACGGTGGCCATCGTCGGCGCCACGGGAGCGGGGAAAACCTCCCTTATTAGTCTTCTGGAACGTTTTTACGATCCCCAGAAGGGCCAAATTCTCATCGATGGGATCGATATCAGGGAACTGGAGACGTCATTTCTCCGATCCAAGATCGGCCTGGTGCTGCAAGACGTCTTTCTCTTCGCCGGGGATATCCGGTCCAACATACGGTTGGGAAATGAAGACATTTCCCAAGACGATATCGAGAGGATTGTCCGGTATGTCAATGCGGACCGGCTCATTCAAAGGCTCCCCAGGGGTTTAGATGATGAGGTGAGGGAAGGGGGATCCACTCTTTCGACGGGCGAGAGGCAGCTCTTGTCCTTTGCCCGGGCGTTGGCGGTAAATCCGAGGATTCTGATTCTCGACGAGGCCACCTCCAGCGTTGATACGGAGACGGAGAGGCTTATACAGGATGCCTTGGGGAAGCTCATGGAAGGCCGAACTTCCATCATCATAGCCCATCGACTCTCCACCATTCAACGGGCCGACAGGATTATCGTCATGCACAAGGGGAGGATACGGGAAATGGGAACCCATGCGCAATTGATGGCCCGAAAGGGATTCTATTACAGGTTTCATCAGCTCCAATACAAGACGTAACAAAGTTACGCTTTTGCAGTGTTGAAGTCAGTCAGAAATTTCTCTGATGGTGCAGTGCCGGGCGAATTCGAGCTCGGAGTTCCTATTTCGACAGAATTGTCGAAAAACCCTGGTCTTGTCGACCTCCCATAAGCCTCCGAAATTCCCTAAGAAATGCCAAAACAACCCTCTATCGGCTCGACGATTTCGTCGAAGGAAAGGGCCACAGAGGGCAATTCGGAAAATTCTAAAAATCAAATAAACTAATAATATCAAATACTTCCATATGATTCCCATAATTGGCACACCCCTTGCTCTCTTGGAAGGCAAATAACAAATCCCAACAGAAGGAGGTAGAGATCATGAAGACGAAAAACACGATTGCAGCCGTTGCAGTAGTCGCGGCTATCGTCCTCGTTGTCGGGTGGGCTTTTGCCCATGGGCCATGGGGCGCATGGGGTCATGGCCATCGCGGATATGGCTCCGGGTCCCGTTACGAGAGCCTGTCGCCGGAACAGAGGGAAAAGCTCCAAGCCCAGGAAGAGAGGTTCTACCAGGATACGGCCGAACTACGGAGGGAGCTCTACCGGAAAAGGCTCGAGTTGCAGGGCCTTTGGGCCGATCCCAAGGCCAATCCCGAGAAGATAAGGGTCAAGCAGAGAGAGGTCTCCGAGCTGAAGCGCCGCATTCAGGAAAAGGCCCTGGAGCACCAATTGGCCATTCGTGAGCTGCTTCCCGATGAAGAGATTGGCCAGGGAGCATGGTGCCCTGGCTACGGCATGGGCTACGGCCATCATCACGGAAGGGGACATATGTGGGGCCCCGGCTCCAAGACAAGTTATAGCGGAGAGGGGTGTTGGTAGTAAAAATGGTCCCATGGGGCCGGGTCCAGAAGGACCGGGCCTGGTCCCATTCCCTTGATTTTTACCGTCAGTTAGGGTAATCAAGACGAGGGGGCTGTAGATGAGGACACGGTGTTTCATAATCCTATGTATATTCCTTTTTATCCTGCAAATACCCCTCGCATGGGCCCAATGGACCGCTCAGAGGGGAATGGGGCATAGACACGGTCATCCTCCGTGTTGGCTCCCCGACGACCTTCAAATGACGCCCGAGCAGGTGGAGACGCTGAGGTCCATCGAGGCCAGTTATCTAAACGATATCAACTCCCTGAGGAACGACCTCTTGAACAAGAGGTATGAGCTCCGAAGGCTCATGTCGGACCCAACATCGAAGGCCGATGACATCAGGGCAAAGCAGGAAGAGGCCTCCGAGCTGGAGGCCCAAATCCAGGAAAAGATTATCGATTACCAGCTCATGGTGAGGGAGATCCTCACCCCAGAGCAATTTCGGCTTTGGATCTCTAGATATCAGGCTGGTTTCGGGCCGGGGAGGCATCACCGGCATGGAATGGGCATGGGCCACCATTGAAGCCCTTCCTGCAGACTGCAAGGATGGCGGAAAAAGCGAAGAGAGCCTCTTATCGATTATCCATTAGCCCCATCTATCTCGCCCTCATCTGCTGCCTTATCATAGTGCTTCTCATTATCGGCGGTTTCTTCGAAATAAAGCGAACGCGAGCGAGTCTACGGGGAATCCTGGAAAACCAAGGTGCGGCCCTCCTCCATGGACTTGAGCGGGAGATTCAGAATACGACCTCGGTCATCGATGTCATGGAAGAGGTCCCTGGAGGCCACCTCCTCAATATCGGTTCATCGGTCAACTTTTTTGCCCTCGAAGATGCCGTTATCGACCATCTCCTGGGAGTAGCGTTAACGGTGGATGAAGCCGAAGCCGACCACGCCTTTTCACCGACGGAATTGAAAATCCTTGCTCGAGAAAAAGGAGTTAAGGCCGTTGAGATCCTGAATGGGGATTCTCAACGTCAACCCCTGGAAAAAGAACTTTTTGGACCACTTCTGATGGGGACCAGGGAGATGGTCATCCTTCCCTTCAAGAAGCCCAAGCCGGATGAGGAAGACCGTTTCTCCGTTGCAATCCGAAGGACAAGCGGAGAGGGGATCATTGTTGTAGGCATTGATTACCCGGGTATGAAAAAGCTAAGGCGGAAATTCGCGATCCAAAACGTCCTCGAAAGCGTGGGATTTGGGGAAGAAGTTGAATACGTATCCATCTTCGACCGCTCCCTTTCCCCTATCGCCCAAATAGGGAGGGAAATAGCGGATCTTTCTCGTCCCCAATATCTTCCCGGGGAGGAACAAGCGAGATCCGCGTTCCGCTCCCTGGCCGATGACCAAGAGGTGTTGGAAGTGATCAAACCCTTGCAGCTGGGAGGAGAGCCATATGGAATCATGCTGGTAGGCCTGTCCACCCAAGGAATGCGGGCCGTTATCTCTTCGTCCAGGAGAAATATTTTCCTCTCCATCGGCGTGCTCTTGGCGTTGGGGGTTGCGGGGGTAACCCTTATCTACATCAATCAAAACCGCCACCTCCGTAGAGTGCGGG
>CAYFXP010000191.1:0-5045 GCA_964346935.1 uncultured Syntrophobacterales bacterium | reverse complement strand
ATCAAATTTCGATACGGCCTTCATGAGCCCCAGATTCCCCTCCTGAACAAGGTCTGATAGACTTATACCCGAATGTTTAAAACCTTTGGCAATACTAATGACCAGGCGTAAGTTCCTCCTGAGCATCTCACCTTTAAGGCGGGTCAGCCGATAATAGCTTTGCCTTATTTCCGATACCAGGGCCTTTTTGTCCGGTGACATCTTGTCTTCCCTTTCAAGCTTCTCCAATGCACCCATGATCATCGCCAATGACTCATCGGAGACATTCCGATCCTTTCTCATAAGGGTATCGAGCTCGTCTATTTTCAGGTCCAATTTCAGGAGTCGGCATACGAATTCCCTCTGCCCTTCCTGAATCATCTTCGCCAATACCTTCTCCTCTTTCACGCTGAGAAGTGGGATCTTCCCGACTTCCCTCATATAGGCTCGAAACAGATTCTCGGAAGCTTCAGGCTCAAAAGCGTTCAATTCCTCCTGGCCACGAGCCCTACTCCCCTTATCGGGTTCACCTCTCCCGGCAGGGTCCCGAGGGTGATCCTCTCCCAAAGGGCCCTTGAGATATTCCGCATCCTGAGATGTATGGACGCTTTGCCCTGACATCTCGCTAACCTCTTTATGATTGGGGTAATCCATGAGCTGTTTCTTTCTCATGGAATGCTTATTTGATTTCTGCTCTCCTATCACCATATTAGATTAGTCCTTTAGGGAAAAAACGTAACTTTGTCAAGACCCTGGAATTCCCATCAAAGCACCAAAATCTGCCCTTTTTAGACATTCTCATGGTCTCCCGCCTTTATCCTCTTGTAAAACGAAAAAGCCGAATCACCCGTTCACTTCGGCAACCCGGCTGTCTCTAAACTTTCTCGATTATTTCGCTAAAACGATCCTGCCAACGACCCTGCTATGACACTCACCCAATTAGATAGAAGCCACTTTCAGAGTTCAAACCTGGAGTTCAAAGACCCTTGGCTTTCCGCCCCACCCTCACGGATGGTTTGGCTTTGTCGATTGAGCCCATTATAGCAGGGTGGGAACATATGTCAAAGCAAAAAGCAGATCGAGCGATTTAACTGAATCAAACAGTTCTCCCAGCCTTCGCCTTTATGGATTCGCGTTTCTAATCTTTAGCTTTTGGCATCTCGCCTGGAGTGCCTGGTCCATCTTGAATCAAAAATCAGGGAACCATTTCTTATCCTTTCCTTTACAAGTTTCCATGGTTGCCTTCTATTATCACTTCCCAAGCGACAATCTCGGCCGATCATCAAGATCTATGGTGCTCCGCTCCCCGGCTTTAGATGTCTCTCTATCGAGCTTAATATTTCACGCATTCTAAAAAGCAGAATCCACTTTTCACAAACTAGACGCCACCCGATATTGCCAAGCACGATTAGTGTTACTCCTATTAATATTTGTTTGTTAAAGGATATCTGTTTTCCAAAAATATTCAGTTTTTCGGCACCCAAACCTTTCACATCCAAACCCATCTTAATCATCACGATACCACCGATAGTAAGAGCCAGCATCCCAAGCACATAGATAATTTTAATCACGATGGGACTGATTAGTGTGCGGAACGAGAAGAACCCTCCATGTTCCTTTTCTATATCCTGTGCCTTCCTTATTGGCTGTGTCTTCCTTCTTGGCATTTGAGCTGGAATCCTTTCACCTCGTTCCTCAAGTATTTGGCGTATTGCTTCAAATGTTTCTTCCACATGCTTAGTCCTGTCATTTTGTACCCAAATTTTGAGCAGTTCTTCCGTGCCCTTTGATGACATATAATCACGCATCTGTTCAACTAAGATAGCATCCATATGATTTGTCCTTTCATATTTGATCTTTTAACAATGGCAGATAATGTTGCCATTTGATGAGCTTCTTTTTTTAACTTACGGCCCCTGATTTTTGGGACTTCAAACACAAGTCTAGAGTATCTCCTCGATTTTCTCTCTTCCTGCTCTTGCCCATTCGCCTATGCAGCGCTTTTCCTTCTTATTTTTCCTCTATAATAAGCTCTGATTGAAAAAGGAGAAGGAAGAACTTTGGAAACCTTTAGGGGGTTACCCATGGCTCCTATGGGTTTTGATCATGTCTCTTTTTTCTCGCCAGATAATCCTTCAGCAGTTCCCCGCTGCTCATGCGGATGATTCTGTGGATATCCAGCTTTATATGACCGATAAGTTCATCAATAGGCTCAAAGTCACCCTGATGTGGTATCTCTGAGGGCAAGGGGTCTTTTACGTCCGCAAGCCGGCGGTCTTTTTTCCCGGTTATAAAGTAGCGATATCTAGATGTCTCAAGTTCCAAGTCCTCTATTCGCTTTAGATATCGCGACCGCTCCTCCATGTAGTGGTTTAGCTCCCCCTGTTTTTCCTCAAGCAATTGCCTTCTAAATCGAGCAAGCTCTCCCTCCAGCAAGGAGCGAAGATGGCCTACTTTTTCCTTAGCCTTGGAAATGGCAAGGCCTTTCTTCTTGATGCCCTGATCGACTTCCTTTACTTCTCTGAAGAGCCGCCCGCCCCGCACTATTTCTTGCAAATAACCCTGTTTCTGAGACTCCAGAGTCTCAAGCTCTCGGCTCAAGGACTCAAGCCGCTTCTCTGCCCGTCTCAGTTTGTGCCAGATATCCGCATGCATGGATTTCATCGAGGGACTCTCTTCGCACTGTTCTGCCAGAAAACGACTAAAAATATCCAGGTCATAATGCCCAACCTCCGGTTAGCTCAGAGCTATTTCATTTGGGGCTAAATTTTTAAGTATATCCAAAGACAAATCCCCGAGGCAAGTCAAACGAATGAGTGGGACAGGAGGCCTTGCTTATTTTTGGCTCTTTATTGCTAGAAAAGGGAAGATTGGCTCCCAAACGTAACAGCCTATTGGGAGCCCAGAAGTCTTTTGCGAATCTCCTCGGTCGGAAGGAAGCCCAGGTCCGGCTTTCGAGCCCTTCTTACTAGATATCCTAGTATCAAACCAACAAAAAAGGTCACAATGCCGGTGGCATACAGCACTCTGAGTCTTTTCGAGCTGTTCTCCTTGATTGCTAACTCAAAGCGTTCGCCCTGCTGTCTGATTCGGTTTTCCAGACCCTCTATTTCCCTATCCCGGGAAGCGATCTCTTCTCTGAGGCGCTCTGTGATCACGTTACTATTCTCGATTTGCCTCTTCAACTGCTCAATGATCAGGGATTTGGGCACATCCTTGACCAGAAACCTCTTCCATACCCATCCCGTTCTCCCATCCTCAAGCCTCACGCGAGCCCACTTGCCCTCGGTTTGGAGGACGTCAACCCTCGTATCCGAGGAAAGTAGCTCCAAGGCAGGTTGTTCCGGATCCGGGGAACTCCGAAGAGACAGATAGAGGCGATCACTCACATACATGGTCTCGGCAAGGCCAATTCCCTTCGCATGGAAGAAACAGAAAACAACAACAAAGAGGTACAATTTCATGTGTTTCATCGAACGCTCTCCCTACTGCACTCAGGCTACTTCCTAAAGGCATTCATTCTGTGAGATATCTAATAAATGGCAGCCTTTAGAATGAACGGCAGCACTACAGGTCTTCTCTGGGATCAATTGTCTTTCCCCCCTTGGCCTCCTTTTCCTTGAGCGGGCTCACCTTGTCTGCTGCTGCCTCCGCGCCTCTGTCCATCTTGCAGTTCCCTTCGAAAAGGCCCCTTTCTTCAATCACCAGAGCCGGAGTACTGATATTTCCATAGAGCCTGCCGGTGCTATGGATCACCACTTTTGAGGTGGCCGAAACGTTTCCACTTACCTTTCCGTCAACGACGAGGTTGTCGACATTAATCTGCGCGTCGATCACCGCATGTTCCCCGATAAAGAGGAAATCCCCTGAGGAGACCTCACCATCGAACTTACCGTCTAGCCTCGCCATACCCTCGAAGGCCATCTTCCCTTCGAAAGAGGTGTTTTTGCCCAGAAAGGCCTCCATATCCCCGGGCTCAATACTCCCTTTTCCCATGAGTTTCAGCCTCCTTTGTACGCGGGTTTGACTCTCCTTCCCTTTCTTCGAAGACCTAATCATTTGCATCTCCCTTTGTTCTCTATTAGAAAACGTGAAGGCTCAATTTAGAAGATTGTCCTATTCCCACCCCGCCCGTTCTAACCTACTGTTCCAAAGTGCTGATCAGGTTGCCCCAGAGCTTCTGGGTTTGTCCACTCAACTGTCCAAGGAAAACGCCGGCTCGAAAATGGTAAGGTTTGTCTTTCGACAAAATGATATCGTACCAAACCACCCTCCCCATCAGATTGACAGTCTCCCCCATCAGTCGAGTCTCGATTTCAATGTCAAGTTCCTCTTGGTCCCGCTTCGTCCTCATGATTTCCCTTATCTGATCTTCGGTGGGGTTAGCTTCGATGAAAAGGCCCTCGAGGGAAATATTGCCCACTCTCCCCTGGGTCTTAGTCCCTATTGCCTCAATTGACTGAGAGTCACCAGATCGAATATCATCTCGAACAAATCGGAAACTCATGGGAAAGGAGATTTCAAAACGGGGATGTTTGCGGCGTTCGGGTCTGTCTTCTGTCATGACAATCCTCGGCCTTCGTTCTCAGTCCACATAGCACCGAGCGCGGAAAAAGTCAATAGAGTGGCCTGAAAATCTTACTTCTTCTGACTCTTTGTGCGATTCAAGACTGGGCAAAATGGGTGGGACAAGTGAAGTCTGCTATTTGGGAGGCGGACTGCTTTGGCGAACCTACTGATAGACGATTGAAACATGGAATAACGAGGATCGAGGCGGGTCTATCTAATACATGTTTTCTTTGCCTCGGATAAAGAAAAAAGGCAAGGTCCTCTCTGACCCCGCCGTTCTTCCATCACCGCATTCTGTATCAAAAACTATCATTTGAAGACATCTATGACCCCCGTCAACTCCAGGACGAGGAAAACGATAACCCCCAAAAGAATGAGTACAATGACCCAGACGGCGGTGCTATCCCCGCCCGCCTCCAATGAGTCGATTTGGGTGGCGATCTGGTGGATCTGTTGGTTATCGAGTTGATGAAGGCGTTCCTCGATTTGTTCCCTCG